>NZ_JBMDII010000013.1:0-138575 GCF_057808605.1 Comamonas sp. FG99 | reverse complement strand
GCATGCTGGACCACCTGGGGCTGGAGCCGGTGGTGCCGGGCGCGGGCGCGCTGCTCGCACCGTGAATCCAGGGTCGTGCCCATTCATCCACCATAAAAGAGCCCTGAGCAATCCGGGCATACAAGGAGACAGCATATGTCCCATCTCAAGCTGTACTGCGCCGATCGGGAGCGGTTCGTCAGCGGGCGATTCCTGCCGGCGGGCGCCACCCCGGCGGCCACCGAATACCCGCTGGTGGTGGCCATTCACGGTGGCACCTACACCGCCGAGTACTTCGATATCGAGGGCTGCTCGCTGCTGGCGCGCGCCTCGGCCCTGGGGATGCCGATTTTCGCGCTCAACCGGCCGGGATATGCGGACAGCCTGCCCAGGCAGAAGACCGACGGCTCCATCCATTCGAATGCGGAGATCCTCAACGACGCGCTGGCGCAGCTGTGGGAGCTGCATGGCGGGCAGGCGCGGGGGATCTTCCTCATAGGCCACTCCATTGGCGGCGCGATCGCCATCCGCATGGCGGCGCTGCGCAAGCGGTGGCCACTGCTGGGCCTGTCGATTTCGGGCGTAGGGCTGCGCGAACCCGATGCCGTGCTGGAGCAATGGAAGTCGCTGCCGCCGGCCGATCCGATCGAGATACCTGCGCAGGCCAAGGACGCATTGATGTACGGCCCCGCTGGCAGCTTCGTGCCCGAAGCGCAGCAGGCGGCGCACCGTTCGGACCATGCCATGCCCCGCCAGGAACTGCTCGACATTGCGTTCGAATGGCAGCGTCTGCTGGACGAATCTGCGCCGCAGGTCGAGGTGCCGGTCCACTACCGGCAGCCCGAGTTCGACCACCTCTGGGTGGTGGATGACCAGGAAGTACTGGCTTTTGCGCAGCGCTTCGTCCGCGCGCCGGTGATCGATGCCAAGGTGCTGAAAGGCGCGGGCCACTGCATCGACTTCCACCGCCTCGGAGCTGCATTCCAGCTTGAACAGCTGGCATTTTCCCTGGCTTGCAGCGCCAGTAGCCGCAGCATTCGCTGAAACAGCCCCGCAACCACAAGGAACGAATCATGAAACTCAAGACAAGCGCAGCGCTCGGCGCGGCTGCGGCGGCTGTGCTCGCCCCTTCGCTGGCCTTTGCCGATGGCCACTATGTTCCCGGTGTCGAGGGCATCCAGGCCGCGAGTGCGCCGCCGCCGGGCTTTTACTACCTCGGCTATCTGCTCGACTACCACATGGATAGCTTCCGGGCGCCTGGATCGAGCAGCAATCTTCCCGGCCACAACAAGGGCACGGTCACCGCGCTGGCCAATCGCCTGGTATGGATCACGCAGACCAAGGTGCTGGGCGCCGACTATGGCATGGAAGCGGTCATTCCGGTGCTGCGCACTTCGCTCACCCTGAATGCGGCGGGCATATCGGATACCCGCAGTGGCGTGGGCGATATCTATCTCGGCCCGCTGGTGCTGGGCTGGCACGGCCAGCAGTGGGATGCCTCGGCTGCCGCGGGTTTCTGGCTGGACAACGCCAGCACCAGCAGCCCTGCCGCCGCGGGCAAAGGCTTCAGGGGCACCATGCTCACCGGCGGAATGACCTATTACTTCGACAGTGCCAAGACCGTCACTGCCTCGGGCCTGATGCGTTTCGAGCGCAATGGCAAGAACGATGCAGGCTTTCGGCCCGGCAACCAGATTTCGTTTGAATGGGGCCTGGGCAAGAACTTCGGGGCCGTGCAGGCTGGGCTGGTCGGCTACAGCCAATGGCAGGTGAGCGACGACCAAGGGGCCGGCGCAGGTACCGAGCGCGCCTCCCGCCACGCAGTCGGTTTGCAGCTCGACTATCCGATTCCCGGTGCTGGCCTGTTCTTCAAGGGCGCCGTCTACAAGGAATTCAGTGCCACGGCAGGCACCGGCGCGTACCCGAAAGGATCGCTGGTGCGCTTCACGCTCGTGAAGGCGTTCTGAGTCCGAAGAAGAAACAAAGGAGACAAGCCATGCCAAGAAAATCGATGCTTCTCGTCGCGCTGCTGGGGACCGGGGGGCTCGTGCACGCGCAATCGTCCGTTCAGATCTACGGCGTCATGGATACGGCCGTCGAATACATGGACAACGTGGGCACGGGCAAATCGAGCCTGACGCGCATGCCCACGCTGACGGGCAGCGTACCCTCGCGCCTGGGCTTTCGCGGGCGCGAGGATCTGGGCGCGGGCCTGAGCGCCGCCTTCACGCTGGAGATGGGCCTTGGCTCGGATTCGGGGGTGCTTGGCCAGGGCGGCCGGAGCTTTGGCCGCCAGGCGTTCGTCAGCCTGAACGGGCCTTGGGGATCGCTGGGGCTGGGCCGCCAGTACACCATGCTGTTCTGGTCATACCTGGACGCAGACGTGATAGGCCCGAACCTGCATAGCATGAACAGCCTGGACAGCTATTTTCCCAATGCGCGTGCCGACAATGCGGTCTCCTACAAGGGCACGTTCTCGGGCCTCACGGTGGGCGCCACCTACAGCTTCGGCCGCGATGCCGTCAATGCCGGCCCCAGTCCTGCTGGCACCAACTGCGCCGGCGAGAGCAGCACCGATGCCAGGGCCTGCCGCGAATGGTCGGCCCTGCTCAAGTACGACACTGCCACTTGGGGCGCGGCGCTGGCGCATGACGAGCTGCGCGGCGGCGCAGGCGCCTTTGGCGGGCTGACCAACAGCGCCCTTGCAGACAAGCGCACCATGCTCAATGGCTATGTGAAGCTCGCCGGAGCCAAGCTGGGTGGTGGCTACATGCGCCGAAGCAATGGCGGCAATGCGGCGGCGCCGCGCAGCGACCTGTGGTTCGCGGGCATCAGCTATCCCATGGGCTTGTGGACGCTCGACACCCAGTACTCGCAGCTCAAGTACCAGGACAGCTCGGACAAGGGCCAGCTGGTGGTGCTGCGCGGCACCTATAGCCTGTCCAAGCGCACGGCGGTCTATGCTTCGCTGGGTTACGTGAAGAACAGCGGCAACGCGGCGTTCGGAGCCAGCAGCGCACAGGCCGGAGGAACCCCGATGGCGGGCGTGAACCAGACCGGCTTCGGGGTGGGATTGCGGCATGCCTTCTAGCGCCACAGACCCGCCGGGCGATGTGCACGGGCCGCGGGCGCCGGTGGCGGGCGGGTTCTGAAAAGGAGTCACGACATGGATGCTCTTGCCGACAATGCCGCCGGGCCGCTGTCACGGCTGCGCTTGCCACCGGCCATGCTGCTGGTGGATGCCCCGGACCTGGAGGCGGCGCGCCCGGTGATCGAGCGATTGCATTCCCGCTTTGAGTGGCGCCGCATGGCCGGCGCCCGGCACGGAGATGGCGGGGTGCACGTGCATGGCCTGCGCTGGGGGGCGCTGGCGCTGTCGATGTTGGACTATGGCTCTTGCGTCGATATTCGGCCGGAGGGCCTGGGGCCGATGGTGCTGGCCACCACGGTGCTGCGCGGAAGGCTGGAGCAGCGCTCGCGCGCGGGCGCGTGCGCCGGCGCTTCGGGCGCTACGCTCCTGGCGAGCGGTGCAGACGTTCCCGGCTACAGGTATGGCGAACATGCCGAGGTGCTGAAGCTGGGCCTGTCGCAGGCCCGCATCGACGCCTTGTGCTGGCAGATGCTGGGCCATGCAGGCAAGACGCCGGTGCGCTTCATGGCGCAGGAGCTGGACGGCGCTGGAGCCGGCGGCTGGCTCGCCTTGCTGGGCTATCTGATGCAGGCAATTTCCAGGCCGGAAACAAGCGCGAAGGAGCTGCTTGCCGAACACCTGGAGAAGTGCTTCATCCTGCATCTTCTGCAAACCGTGCCCCACAACTACAGCGATGCGCTGGGTCGGGATGCGCAAGACGCGCCCAGGCCCCGCCTGCTGCACCGCGCCCGCGAGTACATGCAGGCATGCTGGCAGGAGCCCTTGACGCTCGCGGATATCGCGGCTGCCGCTGGCTGCAGCGTGCGCACGCTGACGCGGGTTTTCCACTCCAACGAGAAGCTCGCGCCGATGCAGTTCCTGCAGGAGCTGCGCCTGCAGCACGCACACGCTGCGCTGCAGGCTCGCATGGCCAGCGGTGACACGGTTGCCGCGGTCGCCATGCGCTGCGGCTTCAACCATTTGGGCGAGTTCAACCGGCAGTACCGGCGCCGGTTCGGCGAACCACCGTCTCACACCACCGCGCTGCAGTCCGGCCAATAGCCTCAGGCGGGCGCGAAGATGCCCAGAGGCCCCTCGCAGAGGTTGAGCACCACGCTCTTGGTCTGCGTGTAGTGGTTCAGCACCTCGTGGGCGAATTCCCGTCCGAAGCCGCTTTGCTTGTAGCCCCCGATGGGCATGCCGCCCAGGAAGTTGTAGTAGCGGTTGACCCAGACGGTGCCGGTCTCCAGCGCGCAGGCCATCTGGTGCGCACGCCGCAGATTGCTGGTCCACACGCCCCCGCCCAGGCCGTAGACGGATGCGTTGGCAAGCCGTATCACCTGCGCATCGTCCTTCCAGGTCAGCACGCTGGTGACCGGGCCGAAGATCTCGTCCTGCGCCACTTTCATGTTGTTTTCCACATCGGCCAGCAGCGTGGGCTTGATGAACAGCCCCTGCTCCAGGCCTGGAACATGCGCCCGCTCGCCGCCCACCAGTACCCGGGCGCCTTCGCGCGGCCCTTCTTGCAGATAGCCCAGCACCTTGTCCATCTGCATCTGCGACGCTTGGGCGCCGAGTTGCGTCTGCGGCGATCTCGGATCGCCAATGCGTATGCCCGCCAGGATGCGGGTGAGCTTTTCCAGGAAGGCATCGCGCACCTTCTCGTGCACGAACAGGCGCGAGCCGGCCAGGCAGACCTCGCCCTTGTTGAGGATGGTGGACATGGCGGCGCCCTCGGCGGCGGCATCGAGATCGGCGTCCTCGCAGACGATGTTGGCCGACTTCCCACCCAGCTCCATGGTTTGCGGAATGATGTTGGTGGCCGCCAGCCGCATCAGCGTGCGCGCAGTAGGGCGCGATCCAGTGAAGCTGACCTTGCGCACGCGTGCGTCGGTGAGCAGTGGTTCGCCGAGGTCCGGGCCATAGCCGGTCACGATGTTGAGCACCCCGGGCGGCAGCAGATCGGCCATTTCCCGCGCAAACTCCAGCACCGACAGGCAGACGATTTCGGAGGGCTTGAGCACCACGGTGTTGCCCGCGGCCAGGGCCGGGGCGACTTTCGAGGCCAGCATGATCATCGGCACATTCCATGGAATGATCTGCACCACCACGCCTAGCGGTTCGCGGTGCACGATGCCGATGGCCTCGGGCGTGTGCAGCGACTCGCCGTGCAACTGCCACGGCGTGCCAGAGAAGATGGCGAACTGCTCGATGGCCATCGGCATGTCGAAGTGCAGCGCCTCGCTGATCGGCTTGCCATTGTTGAGCGTATCCATCAGCGCATAGTGCCCGATGCGGGCTTTCAGCCGGCGCACGATTTCGTAGAGGATCTCCTGGCGGCGCGCTGGCGCGGTGGCCGCCCAGGCGGGGAGGGCTGCCGCGGCGGCGTCTACCGCGCGGCGGGCGTCTTCGGCATTGCCGGCGCTGATGTGGCTCAGCACCTCGCCGGTGGCTGGATTCTTCAGCGCGATGGTCTTGCCGCTGGCGCCTTCGCACCATTGGCCGCCGATGAATTGGCCGTAGGCCGGAAGATGGGTGGAGTGGTCGGTCATGGAAGCTCCTTGGGGGGTGGTTGATCAAGATCGGAAGAGGGCTGCATCGAGCAGCCGGGTCTTCGAGGTGTTGCGATGCTCAGCGCCTGGTCAGCAGCTGCGCGAGGCGTTCCCCAATGACCATGCAGGGGGCCATCGGCGCGCCGGTGGTGATGCGCGGCATCACCGAGGCGTCGGCAATGCGCAGCTTGCGCATGCCGCGCACCCGCAGCTGGCTGTCGACCACTGCCGTGTCGTCCTTGCCCATCCGGCAGGTGCCACTGGCGTGGAAGAAGGTGGTGGCGGCGTTCCGCACAAAGCTCTGCAGCGCCGCGCCGCTCAGCGGGCCCGGCAGTACCTCGCGCTTGACGAAATCCTTCATGGCGCTGGAATTGCCGATCTCGCGTGCGATCTCGACGCCGCGCATCAACGCCTGCACGTCGGCTGGCTCTGACAGATAGTTCGCCTGGATCAAAGGCTTGTCGCCGGGGTTCGTGGAACGCAGCGTCAGCTCGCCTCGGCTCTGGGGGCGCACCAGCCCTGGTGCGATCGACCAGGCCGTGGGCGGGGGCGCGCCGCGTTTGCCGATGGCCGGGCTGACATAGGGAATCTGGATGTGCACCGGGTACAGGTCCGGAGTGTCCAGGTCGGGCCGGCTCTTGTAGAAAAAGGCCGCATCGGCGCCGCTGTTGCGCAGCGCAGCAGGCTCGTGCGGCTCCCAGACGCAGCCACCCAGAAGGATATGGTCTTGCAGGTTGCTGCCGACCTCCGGCGCATGGTGGATGACCGGCAGCCCCAGGGCTTTGAGCCGGCGCGCGTCGCCGATGCCCGACAGCATGAGCAGCTGGGGTGTGCGTAGCCCGCCGGCGCACAGCACCACTTCCTGGCGTGCTGCCAGGCGATGCATGCGCCCCTGCCAATGGAACTGCACGCCGGATGCCTGGCCCTTGAGGATCTCGATCCGGTGCACCGTGGCCCCGGTCAGCACCGTCAGGTTCGGCCGGTCCATGACCGGGTACAGGAAGTTGGACGGCATGTTGCGCCGCCGGCCGTCCTGAATGATCTGGTCCAGCAGCGCCGCGCCGCCAGGGCCTTCCATCATCGCGCCGTTGATATCCGCGAAGCGCGCAATGCCGGCAGCCTGCGCGGCGTCCAGCATGGCGACGGCGCAAGGGGCGGGGTCGTGTGCAGGTTGGACCCAGACCGGCCCGTTGCGGCCGCGCCGATGCGGATCGTCGGCCTGCCCTTGCCAGTTTTCCAGGTGGCGGTAGATAGCCAGCACATGCTCGTAGTTCCACGACGGATCGCCGGCGGCATCGGCCCAGAATTCGAAGT
Source organism: Comamonas sp. FG99 (assembly GCF_057808605.1). Taxonomy (NCBI): domain Bacteria; kingdom Pseudomonadati; phylum Pseudomonadota; class Betaproteobacteria; order Burkholderiales; family Comamonadaceae; genus Comamonas; species Comamonas sp. FG99. Next base: position 131,600 of record NZ_JBMDII010000013.1, on the reverse strand, counting down.
CGTTGCGGTGCCCGCGCGAATAGTTGCAGGCATTGATGCTGGAGCCACCACCCAGGACCTTGCCGGTGTTCATCGCCATCGCGCGGCCGTTCAGGCCGGCGCAAGGCTCGGAGGTGTCTTGCCAGTCGAGCGCCGTGCCAAGGTTGGTGAACCAGGCACCCGGCGATAGCACGCTTGGCAGCTCGTCGCTGGAGCCGGCCTCCAGCAGCAGCACGCGGGCTTGGGTCTGCTGTGCCAGCCGGCCGGCGAGGGTGCTGCCGGCGGTGCCTGCGCCGCAGACAATGAAGTCGTATTCGGGCAGCAAGCGGCGGGCACGTGCCTGCTGGTTGCTGCGCACCCGCTGCGCGTGCTCTGCGTCTGCATGGGCCTGTTGGGTGGAAAGGCCGGCCATCAGGGCCAGTGCCACGAAGCGGCGGCGGTCGATATGCCCCGCAATGAATGCGTGCCGCGCCTGATCGCAAGGATCGCCGCGGCTGGAATGGGCGAAGGCTCGGGAAGAAGTCACGCTGCTCTCCTGTCTGATGGTGACGCTGCATCGCTGGTTGCGACGCTGCTGGAGAGCAGGATAGAAAGCGGCGGCGGCGAGGGCTAACGGAATATGGCCGGGCCCTGCGGATTCAGGTCAAAACTTGCCGCCATGCCCGCCATGCCCGCCATGGGCCAGGTCCCGGCTCGGAGCCGAAGGCAGCATGTGCGCGGCTGGCATTTCAATACGCACTGGCGCGCAGCACCTGGCCGCGTTCGGCGGCCTGTTGCTGCAGCCGCGCGAACTGCTCGGGGTAGAAGCGCTCGGCCACGTCCAGGTGCGAGCGCACGCGGCCCTTGAGGGCGTTGTCGCCCACATGGCGGAACAGCGGGTTGTCGGGGTCGCTTTCGGGGCCGGTGGCCAGTGCCGCCAGCGCCGGCGGCAGTTGCAGCAGCGGGATCTGGCCGGCATCCAGGCGCGGCGCCAGGAAGTACGCCACCGAATAGCGGTCCACGCCGGCCTGCGGCACCTGCACGCGGTGCACGTTGGCGCGCAGGTAGCCGTTGGTCGCCAGCTCCAGGATCTCGCCGATATTGACCACGAAGGCATTGGCCAGCGGCGCCACGTCGATCCAGCCCTGGCCGGTCTGCACCTGCAGGCCGCCCACGCTGTCCTGCAGCAGCAGCGACAGGATGCCGCCGTCCTTGTGCGCACCCACGCCCTGGCTCGCTTCGGACGGCTGCTCGCCCGGGTAGTGGATGAGCTTGAGCCGGTGCGCCGGATCGCCGGTCACCAGGTCCTGCAGCGCATCCTCGGGCAGCTGTAGCGCGGCCAGGAAGTGGCGCAGCAGCTCCAGCGCCACCGCGTGGACCGTGTCCAGCCAGCCCTGCACTTCGGCCCGGAAGGCGGGCAGCTCGGCCGGCCATTGGTTGGGGCCCTGCAGCCCGGCCCAGGCGGGCACGCCGGGGCCGGGCTCGATGGCCGGCAGCTCCTCGCCGAAGTCGATCTGCTCGCGCCGGTCGGGCCGGTTGCGGGTGATCTCGCCGTTGAGCGCGGTATAGCCGTGGAAGTGCCGGTTGTTGGCCATGGCCAGGCGTGTCTTGCTGGCTTCGGGCAGCGCGAAGAAGGCGCGGGCCTGCTGCTGTATGCCGCGCCATTGCTGCAAGGCGATGCCGTGGCCGACGAGGTAGAAGAAGCCGATGTCGCGCGCGGTTGCGGCCAGCTGGTGCAGCGCGGCGGTACGGGTGGCCGGGTTGCGCAGCTCGTTCAGGTCGATCACCGGCAATGCTGGGGTCTTGTGGTGCGCTGTGGCGGATGGGGCCGATGCCGCCGATGCGGCGGCGCGCGCCAGCGCATGCCGGGCGAGTTGTTCGGGGTCTTGCGTGCTGGGTGGCGTGCTCATGGAAAGGCTTTCGAAGGAATGAAGGATCGGGCGGCCTGCGATCAGGCGGCCAGTGCATAGCCTGCCGGTGCATTGCTGGCTTGCGCCAGGGCCTGCTGCAGGTCGGCCAGCAGGTCGTCGGGGTGCTCGATGCCGATGGACAGCCGCACCAGCCCCGGCGCGATGCCGGCCTGCGCCAGCTGGGCGTCGCTGAGCAGGTGGTGCGTGGTCTCGGCGGGAATGGCGGCCAGCGATTTGCTGTCGCCGATGTTGACCAGGCGCAGGAAGAGGCGCAGCGCATCGTAGAAACTGCGCGCCGCCGCGCGGCCGCCGCGCAGCTCGAAGCCCACCACGCCGGGCAGGCCGCCGCCGCGCAGGTAGCGGCGGGCCAGCGCATGGTCGGGGTGCGAGGCCAGGCTCACATGGTGGATGCGCTCGACCAGCGGGTGCTGCTGCAGCTGCGCGATGACGCGGCGCGTGTTGGCTGCGATGCGCTCCTGGCGCACGGCCAGCGTCTCCAGCCCCTGCAGCAGCAGGAAGGCGCTGTGCGGCGCCAGCGCCGCGCCGCAGTTGCGCAGCAGCACGGTGCGCGCCCGCGCGATATAGGCCAGGCCCGGGAACTGCTCGGTGTAGACCACGCCGTGGAACGCGGGCTCGGGCGTGCTGAACTGCGGGTAGCGCGCGGCATGCGCGGCCCAGTCGAAGCGGCCGCTGTCCACAATCAATCCACCCAGCGCGCTGCCGTGGCCGCCTATCACCTTGGTGGCCGAATGCACCACGATGTCGGCGCCCCAGTCGAAGGGGCGCAGCTGCAGCGGCGAGGCCACGGTGTTGTCCACCACCAGCGCCACGCCGGCCTCGTGGGCCACGGCGGCCAGCCGCTGCAGGTCGGCGAGCGCGCCCGAGGGATTGCCCACCGATTCCACGAACACCGCCTTGGTGCCCGGCGTGATGGCGCGGGCCAGGGCCGCGAAATCGTCCTTGGCGACGATGCTGCTGGTGATGCCGCGGGTGTGCAGCACCTGGGTGATGAAGTTGTGCGTGCCGCCATAGAGCTGCGATGCGATCACCACATGGTCGCCGGCCGAGGCCAGCGTGGCCAGGGCCACGTCGATCGCCGCCATGCCCGAGGCCAGCGCCAGCGCGCCGCTGCCGCCTTCGAGCGCGGCGATGCGCTGCTCCAGCACCGCCAGCGTGGGGTTGCCGGTGCGCGAATACACGTCGCCCTCCTGCACCAGATCGAACAGCTCGGCCGCATGCTGCGCGCTGTCGAAGACGAAGGAGCTGGTCTGGTAGATGGGCACGGCCGCGCTGCGGCGGTGGTCTGTGCCCGCATAGCCGGCATGCAGCGCCTGCGTGTCGGGCTGCCAGCCGCGCTGGTAGGCGGCGATGTCGGCCGCCGGCGTGGGGTACTGGATCTGTGCCATGGCTTGGCTCTCAGGCGGCCTGCGCTTCGGGCTCGGGCAGGATGTGCCGCACGCGGCCATCGATGGCCTGCGGCTGGCGCAGCAGGTTGAGGATGGGGCAGGCCTGCTCCACCGCCGCGTACAGCGCCTGGATGGCTTGGGCGCTGGCGGGTGAGGTGATGCGCAGCTCGTAGGCGATGTCGTGCGGCCAGATGGGCACGTTCTCGAAGCCGGGCCTGCCGGCGCGCGGATCGATGGTGCCCGACACCTCCACCTCCAGGCTGTCGATGGGCAGCTGGCGCGAAGCCGCCTGGATCAGCGTGATGTGCGTCACGCAGCTGCCAAGCACACCGAGCTGCAGCTCGGGCGAGCTGGGCCCCAGGTCGTAGCCTGCAAAGCTGTAGGGGCTGTCGCTGACCACCTGGTGGTCGCGGATGCGGATGCGGCGCACGCCGCTGCGGCCTTCGGCGCTGACCTGGGCGCGCAGCGCGCCGGCTTGCGCGGTGCCGGCCTGCACGCTGGCGTCGCGGGCCTGCACGGCCTGGCGCTTGTGGTCGAGATAGGCATTCAGATCCGTCATTCAAGGCTCCCTGCACATCGGTGCAAAACATGGTGCGGCCATTGTTGGCGGTGCCGCGCAGCGCTGGAAACGAAGAAATTCGACGAGCCATATATGGAATCCGCATACGCCTTTGCGTGCATATCCATAGCCGTTTTTGTTCGTTGGCGGCAGTGGCTGCGCAGCCTATCGTGGCCTTCTCATCCGACAGGGGGTATCACCATGACAACGATTGCCACACCACCGGCAGCGGCGCGCGCCGTCTCGCGCCGGGCGCTCATCCGCGGCGCGGCCGCCGTGGCCGGCGCCGCCGCGCTGGCCGCGAGCCGCGTGCATTCGCAGCCGCGCCACAAGATCACATTTGCCTGGAGCCAGGCGAGCTTTTGCCATGCGCCGATTCCGGTGGCGCTGGAGCGCGGCTTCTTCGAGCGCAACGGGCTCGACGTGGAACTGCTCAACTGGGGCGGCTCGGCCGACCAGCTGCTCGAAGCCCTGGCCACCGGCAAGGCCGATGCCGGCACCGGCCTGATCCACCGCTGGGTCAAGCCGCTGGAGGCGGGCCTGGATGTGAAGCTCATCGGCAGCGTGCACGGCGGCTGCCTGCGCTTCGTGGGCGCCAAGGCCGCTGGCGTGGGCACCGATCTGAAAAGCCTCAAGGGCAAGACCATAGGCGTGGCCGACCTCAACAGCCCGGCCAAGCAGTTCTACGCCATCCACCTGGCCAAGCAGGGCATAGACATCGACAAGGACGTGCAGTGGCGCGTCTATCCCGCCGACTTGCTGGACGTGGCGGTGAAGAAGGGCGAGATCCAGGCCATTGCCGACGGCGACCCCAATCTCTACCTGATCGAGAAGCGCAATCCCGGCGTGTTCGTTGAGCTGGGCAACAGCGCCAAGGGGCCGTATGCCGAAAGCATCTGCTGCGTGATCGGTGCGGGCGCCAGGTTCGTCAAGGACCAGCGGCCGGCCGCCGCGGCGCTGGTGCGGGCGCTGAGCCAGGCGGCCGACTACGTGGCCGAGAACCCCAACGAGGCCGCGCGCCTGTTCGCGCCGTATTCGCCCAAGGTGCCGGTGGCCGACCTGCAGCGGCTGATCGCCGAGCTGACCTACAAGCACCACCCATCGGGCGCGCCGCTGCGCGACGAGGTCAAGAGCTTTGCCAGCGATTTCCGCGATGCCGGCGTGCTGAAGAAGAGCACCGACCCGGCGCGCTTCGCGAGCCACATCACCGCGGATGTACTGGCATGACGGCCGCCGCCACCTCCATGGCGCCGCAGCCTTCGCTGCCGCTGCGCGGCGGGCCTGTCCGCAGCCTGTGGCCCCAGGGCCTGGGCGCGGCGGCGGCCTGGGCCGCGCTGGGCCTGCTGACGCTGCTGTGGCCCAACAAGGAAATCGGCTTCAGCGACTGGGCCTTCACGCAGGAGTTCGGCGCGGCCGCGCTGGCGCTGGCCGTGGTGCTGGCCCTGCTGTCGGCGGCCGCGCCCTGGCTGGCGCGCCATGCACCCTGGCTGCTGGCCTGGGGGCGGTGGCTGATCGCCGCGCCGCTGCTGCTGGCGCTGTGGGAGGTGCTCACCGCCAAGCTCGGCCTGCTGCCGCCGCCGTTCTTCGCGCCGCCGCAAAGCCTGATCGACGTGGTGGCCGAGGACTGGCGGCGCCTGGGCCTGTCCATCGCCTATTCGCTGCGCCTGCTGGCGCACGGCATCGTGCTGGGCGCGGCCGTGGGCTTTGCGGCCGGCGTGTGGGTGGGCTGGTCGCGCGCGGTGGGCTACTGGCTGCACCCGGTGCTGCGTTTTCTGGGGCCGATACCCGCGTCGGCGCTGCTGCCGCTGGCCTTCTTCTTTGCGCCGTCCAGCTATTCGGCGGCGGTGTTCCTGATTGCGCTGGCCACCTTCTTTCCGGTGGCGGTGCTTACCTGGTCGGGCGTGGCCTCGGTGCCCAAGAGCTACTACGACGTGGCGCGCACCATGGGCGCGAGCGGCTGGTTCCTGGTGCTGCGGGTGGCGATTCCCGCGGCGCTGCCGCAGGTCTTCGTGGGGCTGTTCATGGGCCTGGGGGCCTCGTTCTCGGTGCTCATCACCGCCGAGATGATGGGCGTGAAGGCCGGCCTGGGCTGGTACCTGCAATGGGCCCAGGGCTGGGCCGCCTACGCCAACATGTATGCCGCCCTGCTGGTGATGGCGGCGCTGAGCTCGGGCCTGATCACCCTGCTCTTCACCGTGCGCGACCGCGTGCTCTCCTGGCAGAAAGGAACAGTGAAATGGTAGCCTCCCTGGGGGCAAGCGCTGCGGTGTCCAATGGCGCTGAAATCGGCATCCGGCAGGTGAGCCACTGGTTCCGGCAGGACGGCGGCGTGCTGCAGGTGCTCGATGGCATCGATCTGCACATAGAACGCGGCGAGTTCGTGGCCCTGCTGGGGCCCAGCGGCTGCGGCAAGTCCACGCTGCTGCGCCTGGTGGCCGGCCTGGAGGAGCCGACCACCGGCACCATCGCGCAGGACGGCGCCGCCATCCGCCAGCCCGATCCATCGCGTGTGGTGGTGTTCCAGGACCCGACGCTGTTTCCCTGGCGCTCGGTGTGGGACAACGTGGCCCTGGGCCTGCAGGCGCGCGGCCTGCTGGCGAGCCAGCGCGCGCGGGTCGACGAGGCACTGCAGCTGGTGGGCCTGAGCGATTTTGCCCGCGCGCACCCGCACCAGCTCTCGGGCGGCATGGCGCAGCGCGTGGCGCTGGCGCGCGCGCTGGTCAACGACCCGCAGCTGCTGGTGCTCGACGAGCCGCTGGGCAAGCTCGACTCGCTCACGCGGCTGGCCATGCAGACCGAGATCCTGCGGCTGTGGCAGCGCGCGCGCTTCACCACGCTGCTGGTGACGCACGATGTGGAGGAAGCGCTGTTCCTGGCGCAGCGCGTGATCGTGCTCAGCCCCCGCCCGGCGCGCATCGCCGCCGAGCTGGTGGTCGACCTGCCCTACCCGCGGCACCGTGGCGATGCGCGCCTGAGCGCGCTGCGCCACGAGGCGCTCAGGCACCTGGGCCTGGACCAGACCTGGTGATGCTGCCTGGCGACTGGGTTGATTGGCCCGAATGGCTCAACATGCTGATGGCCGGCATGCAGCAGGGCCAGGCGGCGCTGCTGCAGGGGCTGCACCGGCTGGGCCTGGTGGACAGCCTCTACGGCCAGCCGGCCTGGCCCTGGCCGCTGCGGCTGACGGCCGACAACCTGCTGATCGACCAGGGCCAGGCGCGGCGTGTGCTGGGCAGCCTTGCGGTGTTGGCCGGCGTGGCCGTGCTGGCGCTCGTGGCGCTGGCCTGGCGGCGGGCGCGTCCCTGGCTGGGCGCGGCCGGTGTGGCGGCGCTGCTGGCCGCGCCCTGGCCCGATGCGCGCCTGCTGCTGGCGCCGGCCAGCCCCACGAGCTTTCACCAGTCGCCCACCGCGTTTGCCGTGGAACCCATCGTGCGCGGCGAGGCCCTGTACCGCCAGCACTGCACCGCCTGCCACGGCGCCGACGGGCGCGGCCACGGCCCGCAGGCGGCCACGCAGCCGGTGTGGCCGCCGGATTTCTCGGGCAGCCTGCTGTGGCGCCGCGCCGATGGCGATCTGCTCTGGGCCATCCTGCGCGGCCTGCGCGCGCAGGCCGGCAAACGCGGCACGCCGCACGGCTTCAGCGCTGTGCTGCAGGCCGGCGACGCCTGGGCGCTGATCGATTTTCTCAAGGCCCAGTCCGCCGGCACCATGCTGCGGCAGGCCGGGCAATGGATGTACCCGGTGCGCCTGCCCGACATGGCGGTACGCTGCGCCGGCAGGCCCGAGCAGCGCCTGCGCGGACTGGCCCACCAGCGCATGCGCCTGGTGGCGGGCGATGCATCGGCGGCGCAGGAAGACCCGCGCTGGATGAGCCTGCAGCTGCCATCACCGGGGGCTGAGCCCGCATCGGCGCTGGACTGCGCCATCACCTCGCCCGAGGCCTGGCGGGCGCTGGGGCTGATCGCGGGCAGCGACCAGCTGGAGGGCCTGCAGTGGCTGTCGGACCGCAGAGGCTGGCTGCGGGCACAGAGCCGGCCGGGCCAGCCTTGGTCGGACGACGACCTGATCTGCAGCACCGGAAAGCGCCTTGCGGCCGCGCCCGCGGCCAAGGCCGACGGCATCGATGCCTTGATCGCCCGCATGGACGCGGAGCCGGTGCAGCTGGTCAAGGGCGGCTTCGTGCACCGCTAGGCCACGCCCGGCGGGCGCTACGCGCGGAAGATCTTGCCCGGGTTCATGATGTTCTTCGGGTCCAGCGCCTGCTTGATGGCGCGCATCATCTGCACCGCGCCGGCGCCGGTCTCCTCGACCAGGAAGTCCATCTTGTGGATGCCCACGCCGTGCTCGCCGGTGCAGGTGCCGCCCATGGACAGCGCTCGCGCCACCAGGCGGTGGTTCAGCGCCTCGGCGGCCTCGCGCTCGCGGGCATCGTTCGGATCGATCAGGTAGCCGAAGTGGAAGTTGCCGTCGCCCACGTGGCCGACCAGGAAGTACGGAATGCCGCTGGCATCCACCTCGGCCACGGATTCGAGCAGGCAGTCCGCCAGCCGGCTGATCGGCACGCAGGTATCGGTGCTGATGGCGCGGCAGCCCGGGCGGCTTTGCACCGCGGCGAAGTAGGCGTTGTGCCGCGCCGTCCACAGGCGCGTGCGCTCCTCGGGCGTGCTGGCCCATTCGAAGGCCTGGCCGCCGTGTTCGCTGGCGATGGACTGCACCGTCTCGGCCTGCTCCTGCACGCCGTGCGGCGTGCCGTGGAACTCCATCAGCAGCAGCGGCTCCTCGCGCAGGCCGAGGCGGCTGTGCGCATTGACCATGCGCACCGAGTTCGCGTCGATCAGCTCCACGCGCGCGATCGGCACGCCCAGCTGTATGGTCTGGATCACCGTGTGCACCGCGTCGGCGATGCTGGGGAAGGAGCAGATGGCGGCCGACACCGCCTCGGGCAGCGGGTACAGGCGCACCGTGACCTCGGTGACCACGCCCAGCGTGCCTTCGCTGCCGACGATCAGGCGCGTGAGGTCATAGCCCGCGCTGCTCTTCTTGGCGCGCGTGCCGGTGCGGATCACCTCGCCGGCGGCGGTGACGAACTCCAGCGCCAGCACGTTCTCGCGCATGGTGCCGTAGCGCACTGCATTGGTGCCGCTGGCGCGGGTCGAGGCCATGCCGCCGATGCTGGCGTCCGCGCCGGGGTCGATGGGGAAGAACAGCCCGGTGTCCTTGACCGCCTCGTTGAGCTGCTTGCGCGTGATGCCGGGCTGCACCGTCACCGTCAGGTCTTCGGCATTGACCGCGAGCACGCGGTTCATGCGGCTGACGTCAAGGCTGATGCCGCCCTGGATGGCCAGCAGGTGGCCTTCGAGCGACGAGCCGGCGCCGTAGGGGATCACCGGCACGCCATGCTCGCCGGCCAGGCGCAGCGCGTCGGCCACGTCTTGCGTGCTCTCGGCGAACACCACGGCCGCGGGCGGCGGCGCCTGGATCGAGCCTTCGTCGCGGCCGTGCTGTTCGCGCACGGCCAGCGTCACCGAGCACTGCGCGCCGAAGCGCTGCTGCAGCGTTTCGAGAAAGGCGCAGGGGATGGCGCGCTGGTCGGATTCGGAATACAGGTGCGGGGTGTGGGGGGCATTCATGGGACGGCTCCAGGCAAGCGGCCAAGAATACCATTGCGCCGGGCGCTATGGCTCATCGCGCGGGCGGCGCGGGCCGGGCCACTGGTGGGCCTGGCCCATCGGCAGCGGCAGGCGGCCCTGGCTGGCGGGGGCGGCCAGGCGCGCGGCGGGCGCGTTCGCCGCAGCCGGCGGCTGCGCCATCGCGGAGCTGACGGCCATGGACGCAAACAGCAGTACGCTGCGCGCATCGAAAGGATGCAAGATGGCGCTGGACTTGATGAACAGGGGCACGAGGACCTCCTTTCGCTGTCGAACAGGGGTCGATTGCATCGCAGGCGAGGCCGCAAGGCCAGCACTTTTGCCCGGTGTTGCGGCGGCAACATAATCACCGGTGTTGCTATACAGGGACTTCACATGGCTAACCGACTTTCACAAATCGCCACGCGCACCGGCGACGACGGCACCACCGGGCTGGGCGACAACACCCGCGTCTCCAAGCACAGCGGCCGCCCGCACGCCATGGGCGACGTGGACGAGCTGAACTCGCACATCGGCCTGCTGCTGTGCGAGCCGCTGCCGGGCGACGTGCGCGAGCTGCTGGTGGACGTCCAGCACCAGCTCTTCAACCTGGGCGGCGAGCTGTCGATGCCGGGCTACGAGCTGCTCAAGGACGATGCGCTGCTGCAGCTCGACAATGCGCTGGCGCACTACAACGGCGGGCTGCCGCGGCTGGCCGAGTTCATCCTGCCGGCCGGCACGCGCGCCGCCGCCCAGGCCCATGTGTGCCGCACGGTGGCGCGCCGCGCCGAGCGCGCGGTGGTGGCGCTGCAGGCGGCCGAGGCCATGCGCGCTGCGCCGCGCCAGTACCTCAACCGGCTGTCCGACCTGCTTTTCGTGCTGGCGCGGGTGCTCAACCGGGTGGATGGCGGCGACGACGTGTACTGGAAGAGCGAGCGGCTGGCGCGCATGCAGGCCGCCGACTGAGGGCGGCCGCCATGCGCCTGAGGCACATCGAGGTTTTCAACGCCGTCATGCACACCGGCAGCGTGAGCGCGGCGGCGCGGCTGATCAACATCTCGCAGCCGGCCGTGAGCCGCACGCTGCAGCATGCGGAGCTGCAGCTCGGTTTTGCGCTGTTCCAGCGCAGCAAGGGGCGGCTGATTCCCACCACCGAGGCGCTGACGCTGTGGCCGCACATGGAAAAGCTCTTCGGCCAGCTCGAAGAGGTGGAGCGGCTGGCCGGCAGCCTGCGCCGCGGCCAGGCCAGCGACGAGCTGCGCATCCTGTGCGTGCTGGCCATGGGGCACGAGATCCTGCCGCGGGCGCTGGCGCAGTTCAAGCGCAAGCACCCGGGCGTGCAGGTCACGCTGCAGGCGCTGCATTCGCCGCAGATCGTCTCGGCGCTGCTGCTGCAGGAGGCGGATGTGGGCTTCGTGCTCAGCCATGTGCAGCAGCCCGCGCTGCAGCAGGACCTGCTGGCCGAGGTGCCGATGATGTGCGTGGTGCCCAAGGGCCTGCTGCCGCCGTACAAGCTGCGCGAGGGCAGCCTGCAGCTGGCCGATCTGGCCGATGTGCCGGTCATCAACCTCGATGCCCAGGACCCGGTGGGCGTGCTGGTGAGCCAGCTCAGCCGCGAATCGGGCGTGGGCCTGCATTCCTTCGTCACGGTGCAGACCTACCACACCGCGCTGGCCATGGCGCACCACGGGCTGGGCGTGGCGATCGTCGATGCCTGCACCACGCTGTCGGCCAACCCCGAGCGGGTGGACGTGCTGCCGCTGGCGCCCGCGCTGCGGGTGCCGGTGAACGCACTGCGGCTGACGGGGCGGCCCAATTCGGTGCTGGTCAAGGCCATTACCCGCGAACTGCAGAAGGTGGTGGCGGCGCTTTAGACGCTATTGCGCGGCATCGAGCTGCGCGCGCAGCGCCTTCGCGCTGCCGAAGGCCAGCGTGAAACCCAGCGCGCCATGGCCGGTGTTGAGCCACAGGTTGCGGGCGCCGGCGCGCTCGGCGATCGGCACGCCGGTGGGCGTGGCCGGGCGCAGTCCGGCCCAGGGCTGCACCTCGCCACTGGTGCCGCAGCCGGGGAACACCGCCTCGGTGGAGCGGCGCAGGCTGTCGATGCGGTCGGCCGGAATGTCCAGGCCGTGGCCTACCAGCTCCACCATGCCGGCCACGCGCAGCCGCTGGCCCAGGCGCGCGAACACCACTTTGCGCGCGCTGTCGGTGATGCTGACGGTGGGCGCCCTGCCGGGCGCCTGCGCTACGTCCAGCGTCAGGCTGTAGCCCTTGAGCGGGTAGACGGGCACATGCACGCCCAGCGGCGCGCACAGCTGCACGCTGCCGGTGCCCAGCGCCACCATGTAGTGCTCGGCCTGGATGTCGCCCTGCGCGGTCGATACCGCCACGATGCGCTCGCCCTCGCGCCGCAGCCGGCGCACCTCGGCGCCGAGCACGAAGCGCACGCCCTGCTGGCGCAGCCAGGCCTCCAGCGCCTGGCAGACCTTGTGGCAGTCGGCCACGCATTCGCTGGGGGTGAACACGGCGCCGGCGATCTGGCCGCGGTAGCTGGCCAGCGCGGGCTCGATGGCGATGGTTTCGTCGGCCCTGAGGATGCGCTGCGGCGCGCTGCCCAGGCCTGCCTGCACATCGAGCTGGCGGCGCGCGGCCTCGACGCCGGCGGCGCCGGGGTACAGCACCAGCTTGCCGGGCATCAGGAAGTCGCAATCGGGCTGCACCACGCCCTGCATGGCCTCGAAGGCCTGGCGGCTCGCGGCGGCCAGCGCCAGCAGCTCGCGCGTGCTGCGCAGCGAGCGCTCGCTGTTGCAGGCCGCCAGGAAGGACAGGCCCCAGCGCCATTGCTGCGGATCGGCCTGCAGGCGGAACTTGAGCGGCGAGTCGCTCTCCAGCAGCAGCTTGGGCAGCTGTTTCCAGATCGACGGGTCGGCCAGCGGCTGCACATACGAATAGCTCAGCTGCGCCCCGTTGCCCAGGCTGGTGCCCAGGCCGGCGTGGCTGGCGCGGTCCACGACGGTGACCTGGTGCCCCGCCCGCCGCAGTTCGTAGGCGGCCGCGAGGCCCACGATGCCGGCGCCGAGAATGCAAACATGCATATGTGTTAACCCTTGCTTGACTGGAGGGTGAATATACCGGTGGCGCCGCCAGCACAGTTATAGCAAGATGCGCAGCATCCATACGCTTTGGGCATGGGCGGCGTACCAAGGGATTGTCCTGTCGTCCCCAGGGCATAACCAGGCGTTATGGGCTTGCCAGCAAAAGGTATTGTTGCGCTGGGGGTGGTGTTTCTACACTGCCGCGGTATTGGAAATCAAAGCGAAAGGACCACACCATGAAGTTTTTTGCCTCCGCCGTTTGCGTGGCCGCCGCCATGGCCTGCGTGCCCGCCGTGCATGCCGACGTGCTGGCCAAGGCCAAGGAAAGCGGCAAGGTCACCATGGCCTACCGTGAATCGTCGGTGCCGTTCAGCTATCTGGGCGGCCCCAGCACGCCGATCGGCTTCTCGGTGGAAATCTCCAACAAGGTGGCCGATGCCATGCGCAAGGAGATCAACCGGCCCGACCTGAAGGTCGAATGGCAGTCGGTGACTTCGCAGAACCGCATCCCGCTGATCCAGAACGGCACCGTGGCGCTGGAGTGCGGCTCCACCACCAACAACACCGCCCGCGGCAAGGACGTGGACTTCGCCATCAACTACTTCTACACCGGCACGCGCGCGGTGGTGAAGAAGAGCTCGGGCGTCAAGAACTGGGCCGACCTCAAGGGCAAGACCGTGGCCATCACCACCGGCACCACCAACCTGCCGGTGGTACGCAAGTACAGCGCCGAGCACAACCTGGACATCAACATCACGCTGGCCAAGGACCATGCCGACGGCTTCCTGCTGATGGAGGCGGATCGCGCCGCCGCCTTCGCGATGGACGACATCCTGCTGTTCGGCCTGAAGGCCAACTCCAAGGACCCGAACGCCTACGAGGTGGTGGCCGATGCGCTGCAGGTCGAGCCCTATGCCTGCATGCTGCCCAAGGGCGACGCGGCCTTCAAGAAGCTGGTGGACGGCGTGATCGGCGGCATGATGAAGTCCGGCGAATTCACCAAGCTCTACGACAAGTGGTTCCTGCAGCCCATCCCGCCCAAGGGCCAGGCCCTGGGCCTGCCGATGAGCAAGGAGCTCAAGGACAACCTGGGCGCGCTGAGCGACAAGCCCGCGACCTGAGCACCTTTATCCACAGCTTGCTGTGGATAGCTGGTGTATAAAAAAGAGAGCTGCCAGCGCTTTCTGGGCTTGGTTTTTAGATGGAAAAGTATCTGAAATCAAGACCTGGCAAGCGCTGGCAGCTCCTGTTTTTATGAGCGTTCCAGCATCGCCATCGTGATGCGCGAGACGCAGGTCAGCTGGCCGGCGTCGTTCTTCATGTCGATCTGCCAGACCTGGGTGCTGCGGCCGATGTGCACCGGGCGCGCGCTGCCCGTCACCCAGCCGCTGGTGGCGGCGCGCAGGTGGTTGGCGTTGATGTCCAGGCCCACGCCGTACCAGCCCGGCGGCGATGCGTGGACGGCGCCCACCGAGCCCAGGGTTTCGGCCAGCACCACGCTCACGCCGCCATGCAGCAGGCCGTAGGGCTGGCGCGTGCGGTGGTCCACCGGCACGCGGCCGACGAGATAGTCCTCGCCGATCTCCAGGTACTCGATGCCCAGGTGCTCGATGGCCGTGCCCTTGCCGCTGGCGCGCAGCAGCTCCAGCGTGATGTCTTTCTTCCAGATGGATGGCATGTGGATAACCTGTGGGATAGCTCTTAATTGCTGGTGGATATGGGGCCTGCATCGGTGTCGCTGGCGCCTTCGGCGGCCCGCGCCGCGTCCTCGACCAGCAGCTCGACCAGCTCGCGCGCGAACGACGGCAGCGATTCGAGGTTGCGCACGCAGATCTGCATCTCGCGGTTGGACCATTCGTCCGAGATGCCGATGATGCGGATCTCCATGCTCTTGGCATGGCGGCGCGCGGCCGACTCGGGCAGCACGCCTATGCCCACGCCGGCCTCGATCATGCGGCAGGCGGCCTCGAAATTGCCCACCTGGATGCGCTGCTTGATCGGGCGGTGCAGCTGGTCGCTGTGCAGCCGCAGAAAGGCGTGGATCGCGCTGGATTCGTGCAGGCCCACGTAGTCGTAGCCCAGCGTGTCGGCAAAGGCCACCTTCTTGCGCTGTGCCAGCGCATGCTCGGCGGGCACCACCAGCACCAGCTGGTCCTTGCGGTAGGGCATGGACACCAGGTTCTCGGTGCGCACCTGCCCGGCGACGATGCCGATGTCGGTCTGGCCCTCGCCCACCGCGCGCACGATGTCGTGCGACAGGCGCTCGCGCAGGTCGATGTCCACGTCCGGGTGCATGCGCAGGTAGCTGCGCAGCACCGGCGGCAGGAACTCGCCCAGCGCCGTGGTGTTGGCGAACACCCGCACATGGCCCTTGATGCCGCGCGCGTACTCCTGCATGTCGCCGCGCAGGTACTCGATCTGCCCCAGCACCGTGCGCGCATGCTGCACGAAGGCCTGGCCGGGCAGCGTCAGCGTCACGCCCTGGCTGGTGCGGTACAGCAGCTTCACGCCCATGCTCTCCTCGAGGTTCTTGATGCGCGTGCTGGCCGCGGGCAGCGAGATGAACGACAGCTCGGCGCCGCGCGTCATGCTGTTTGCGTCCGCCACATGCACCATCAGGCGCAGGTCTACCAAATCAAAATGCATTCCCATAGGGAGACGATTGTAGAGGGGGCTTCGGGCGCGCAGGCCAGAGTTATCCACAGTTTGTGCAATTCGCGGCGGCTACAGGGCTGCACCTTGGGGCTCCCAGGGGAAGGCGCGCCGCAGGATGGACGCGGCGGCGCTGCCCGCCGGCAGCGCGCCGATCACGGCCAGGCGCGCGCCGGGCGCCAGGCGCGATGCGGCAAAGGCCTCGGCCGCATCGGGCGGCGCATGCGCGCGCATCAGCCCGGCCTGCGCCGCCAGCACCAGCTGCTGCACCCACAGCCGGGCCTGGGCCTGCAGCGCGGCGGCGCCGGCCCGCAGCCCGTCGTCCAGCAGCTGCACGGTGGCGACGATGCGCGCATCGCCCTGCGCCAGCGCGAGCAGCGAGGCGCGCAGCTGCGGCCAGGATTCGGGCGCGCGCTGCAGCGCACGCAGCACGTCCAGGCACATCAGGTTGCCCGAGCCTTCCCAGATCGAGTTGACCGGCGCCTCGCGGTACAGCCGCGCCAGCACCGAGGGCTCGACATAGCCGTTGCCGCCCAGCACCTCCATGGCCTCGGCGCTGGCGGCGACGGCGCGCTTGCAGACCCAGAACTTGGCCGCGGGCGTCATGATGCGCTGCCAGGCCTGCGCGGCTGGTGCCTGCTCGCCGGCGGGATCGCCCGCCTGCTCGAAGGCCTGCGCCAGCTGCATGCCCAGCAGCATCGCGGCCTCGCTCTCCAGCGCCAGGTCGGCCAGCACGCCCTGCATCGCCGGCTGCCCGGCGAGCGGGCGGCCGAAGGCCTGGCGCCGGCGCGCATAGGCCAGCGCCTGCACCGTGGCCTGGCGCAGCAGCGCGGCGCTGCCCAGCACGCAGCACAGGCGGGTGATGGTGGCCATCTCCATGATGGTGGCGATGCCGCGCCCCGGCTCGCCCACCAGCACCGCATGGGCATCGTCGAACTCCACCTCGCCGCTGGCATTGCTGCGGTTGCCCACCTTGTCCTTCAGGCGCAGCAGCTGCACCGCGTTGCGCGTGCCGTCGGGCCGCCAGCGCGGCACCCAGAAGCACGCCAGCGGCATGTCGGCGGCCGCGTCGCCGGTGGATGCCGCCTGCCGCGCCACCACCAGGTGCGCATCGGCCATGGGCACCGAGAAGAACCACTTGTGGCCGCGCAGGCGGTAGGCGCCGCCGCGCCCGCCGGCCGCCAGCGGCCAGGCCGTGGTGGTGTTGGCGCGCACGTCGGAGCCGCCCTGCTTCTCGGTCATGCCCATGCCCACCCAGATCGCCGCCTTGCTGGCGATGGGCGCATCGCGCTCGTCGTGGCGGGCGCTGGTGAGCGTGGCCTGCACCTCGGCCCACAGCGCGCGCTCGCGGCGCAGCACCGGAATGCTGGCGGTGGTCATGGTCGCCGGGCACAGGCTGCCGGGCTCGAGCTGGCCGTGCAGGTAAAAGCCCGCCGCCCAGGCGCTCCAGCGGCCGGGGGCCTCGCCGGCGAACGGCCTATCGATCAGCCCTTGCCCACGGTACAGCTCCAGCACGCGGTGCCAGGCGGGGTGGAACTCCACCTGGTCGATGCGCCGCCCGCGTGCATCGTAGCGGTGCAGCTCGGGCGTGTGGCGGTTGGCCAGCTCGGCCAGCCGCCAGCTGTCCGCCAGGCCCAGGGTGCGACCATAGGCGCCAAGCCCCGGCAGCCAGGCATCGGCGCCGGCGCGCGCCAGCGCCGCCTGCAGGGCGGGGTCGGTGTCCAGCAGATGGTAGTTGCCGAGCTCGTCGAACTGGTTGTCCGAGGCCTGCGGCCATGGTTGCTGCAGCGGATTCACGGCGGGCTCCCAGGATGCGGATACCCGCATTCTGCGGCAAAGCGCAGGCGCTGCGCCCATCAGCCCTTGCGGGCCTGGGCATGCAGCAGATCGATGAACTTGCGCTGCTCGCGGCTGAGCGGCTCGTGGGCGCGGGTGAGAATGCCAAAGGGCGCCAGCGGCGCATCGAGCCGCAGCGGCAGGGCCTTGACCAGGCCCATGCGCAGATAGTCCTTCAACGCCGATTCCGACAGCAGCATGACCGCATCGGTCAGCTGCACCAGCTGCTGCATGGAATACACCGAGCCGCATTCGATGACATCCGCCGGCGACTGCAGCCCCAGGCGCTGCAGCATCTGGTCGAGCGCAATGCGTGCCGGGCTGGTGGCCGGCTGCAGGATCCAGGGCCACTCGTGCAGCAGCTCCTCCCAGGCGATCTTGCGCCGCCGCGCCAGCGCATGCTCGCTGCGCACCACGACCAGCAGCCGCTCGTTGCCCAGTTCCTCGAAGGCATAGGGGCCGCCGTCGGCCGACGGGTTGCGCCGTGCGATCGCCAGGTCGATGCTGCGCTGCTCCAGCAGGCGCAGCACCTGGTCGCTGGTGTCGCCCATGATGCGGATGCGCAGCTGCGGACTCTGTGCCTTCATGGCCGCCACCGCCGTCATCACCAGCTCGGGCGCCGCGCCCATGATGGTGCCTATGGCCAGATAGCCGTAGCCGCCCTTTTGCCGCACGGCCAGGTCCTCGGCGCAGCGGTCCAGGCTGTTGAGCGCGGCATCCGCGAAGCGCACCAGCTGTGCGCCCAGCGCGGTGGGCCGCATGCCGCGCGGCAGGCGCTCGAACAGCTGGCAGCCGAACATCTCCTCGATCTCGCGCAGCATGCGGGTGGCCGCCGGCTGCGACATGTTGAGGCTGATCGAGGCGCGGTGCAGGTTCTGGCTCGATCCCAGCGCCAGCAGCATGTGCAGATGCTTGTAGCGCAGGCGGTTGAGCAGGCCGCGATGCAGGATGGCGGGTGGTTCGGGTGGCTGGTAAGACATAACTGCTAGGTATCGGATGTGACCGAATTTCGATTTGTCGAGTATCGGTCATGCGGCGTACATTCAGCTCCGGCCGATAAAACCACCTTATGGAGACAGACATGCACCGCACCGCCGCCGCCCTCACGATCAGACGCCGCTAAGGCCATTGCGCCGGCCGCCATCCCCGGGCCAAATGCCAGCCCAGGGCCGATGCGGCAGCCGCGTCCTTTTCCTTTCCCCATGCCCCAGCGCCGTGCCGAGCGCACGCGCAGGGGATGCTTTTGCCCCGAGGAATCCGTCGTGAACAAACTCCCCGCTCCCTTGCTCGCCAAAATCTCCTGGCGCCTGCTGCCCTTCCTGCTGCTCATGTACATCATGGCCTTTTTGGACCGGGCGAACGTGGGCTTCGCCAAGACCGCCTTCCAGGCCGACACCGGCATCAGCAACGCCGCCTTTGCCTTCGGCGCCGGCATCTTCTTCGCCGGCTACGCTCTGCTGGAAGTGCCCAGCAATCTCATCATGCACCGTGTGGGCGCCCGCATCTGGATGTGCCGCATCATGGTCACCTGGGGCCTGGTGTCGGCCGCGATGATGTTCGCGCACAACGAGACCACGTTCTATGTGCTGCGCTTCCTGCTGGGCGTGGCCGAGGCCGGGTTCTTTCCCGGCGTCATCCTGTACCTGACCTACTGGTTTCCCGCCGCGCACCGGGGCCAGGCGATGGGATTTTTCTACTTCGGCGCGCCGCTGGCCTTCATCTTCGGCAGCCCGCTGTCGGGCCTGCTGCTGGAGATGAACGGCGTTGCCGGCTGGCATGGCTGGCAGTGGATGTTCATGGTCGAGGGCCTGATGGCGATGGCCGTCGGCGTGTGGGCCTATTTCTACCTCGACAACCGGCCCGCGCAAGCGCAGTGGCTCGACGCCGATGAACGCCGCCTGCTGCAAGAGATGCTGGAGCGCGAAGACCGCGCCAAGGGCCACGGCCACCACAACCTGCTGGCCGCCATGTGCCAGCCCGCGGTGCTGTACCTGGCGCTCATCTACCTGCTGATCCAGGCCAGCGTCTACGGCGTGGTGTTCTACCTGCCCACCCAGGTGGCAGGGCTGCTGGGCGCCAAGGTAGGCCTGCTGGTGGGCGTGGTGGCGGCGATTCCCTGGGTCTGCGCCCTGCTGGCGGCGTGGCTGATCCCGGGCATCGCGGACCGCACGCAGCAATACCGCCGCGTCGCCAGCGGCACGCTGGTGATGGCCGCCGTGGGCATGGCCGTGTCGGTGAGCTTCAGCAGCCCGCTGGTCGGTATCGTGGCGCTGTGCTTTGCGGCCGCCGGCTTCATCTCGGTGCAGCCCGTGTTCTGGACCTTCCCGTCGAACACGCTGTCGGGCAGCGCCGCGGCCGGCGGCATCGCCCTCATCAATTCGCTCGGCGCCGTGGGCGGCTTCATCGCGCCCATCGTGAAGAACTGGGCCGAGACCAGCTTCCATTCGCCGGCGGCCGGCCTGTACCTGCTGGCGGCGACCACGCTGCTGGCGGCCGCGCTCATCCTGGGCGTGCGCATCCGCCCGGCGGCCGCGCCTCGGTCGCCGGCCGCCGCCTGACACCACCTCTTCCTAGCAACGGAGCATGATTTCCATGAACAACAGCCCCACGATCAAGCATGTGCGCGCCTTCACGCTCAAGGGCGGCGGCGCCGACTACCACGACCAGTCCGACGGGCACTGGATCGACGACCACATCGCCACGCCCATGGGCAAGTACCCGGCGTACCGGCAAAGCCGGCGCAGCTTCGGCATCAACGTGCTCGGCACGCTGGTGGTGGAGATCGAGGACAGCGCCGGCAACGTGGGCTTTGCCGTGACCACCGGCGGCGAGCCCGCGGCCTACATTGTGGAAAAGCACCTGGCGCGCTTCCTCGAAGGCGCGAAAGTCACCGACATCGAGCGCATCTGGGACCAGATGTATTTGTCCACGCTGTACTACGGTCGCAAGGGCCTGGTCATCAACACCATCTCGGGCGTGGATCTGGCGCTGTGGGACCTGCTGGGCAAGGTGCGCGGCGAGCCGGTGCACCAGCTGCTCGGCGGCGCGGTGCGCGACGAGCTGCAGTTCTATGCCACCGGCGCGCGGCCCGACCTGGCGCAGAAGATGGGCTTCATCGGCGGCAAGCTGCCGCTGCACCACGGCCCGGCCGAGGGCGAGGAGGGCCTGCGCAAGAACCTGCAGGAGCTGGCCACCATGCGCGAGCGCGTGGGCCCGGACTTCTGGCTCATGCTCGATTGCTGGATGAGCCTGGATGTGAACTACGCCACCCGCCTGGCGCAGGGCGCGAAGGAATATGGCCTCAAGTGGATCGAGGAAGCCCTGCCGCCCGACGACTACTGGGGCTATGCGGCGCTGAGGAAGAACGTGCCCACCGGCATGCTGGTGACCACCGGCGAGCACGAGGCCACGCGCTGGGGTTTTCGCATGCTGCTGGAGATGGGCTGCTGCGACATCATCCAGCCCGACGTGGGCTGGTGTGGCGGCATCACCGAGCTGCTCAAGATCTCGGCCCTGGCCGATGCGCACCAGGCCCTGGTCATCCCGCATGGCTCCAGCGTCTACAGCTACCACTTCGTGGCCACGCGCCACAACAGTCCGTTCGCCGAGTTCCTGATGATGGCGCCCAAGGCCGACGAGGTCGTGCCCATGTTCCATCCACAGCTGCTGGGCGAGCCGGTGCCGGTGAATGGCCGGATGCGCATCTCGGCGCTGGACAAGCCGGGCTTTGGCGTGGAGCTGAACGCCGAATGCGCGCTGCACCGTCCCTACACGCACTGAAGGAGCCGCCATGCAATTACCCGTCAACCCCTTCAAGGCCGCGCTGCGCCGCGCCGAGCCGCTGTACGGCATCTGGGCCGGCTTTGCCACGCCCTATGCGGCCGAGATCATCGCCACCACCGGCTACGACTGGATGCTGGTCGACGGCGAGCACGCGCCCAACACCGTGCCCACGCTGCTGGGCCAGCTGCAGGCGGTGGCGCCCTATGCCACGCATCCGGTGGTGCGCCCGGTCAGCGGCGATGCGGTGCTCATCAAGCAGCTGCTGGACGTGGGCGTGCAGACGCTGATGGTGCCCATGGTCGAAACCGCCGAGCAGGCCCAGGCCCTGGTGCGAGCCATGCGCTACCCGCCGCACGGCATGCGCGGCGTGGGCGGCGGCCTCACCCGGGCCACGCGCTGGGATGCGGTGCCCGACTACATCCGCACGGCGCACGAGGAGCTGTGCCTGATCGTGCAGATCGAGTCGCGCCGCGGTGTGGAGAACGCCGCCGCCATCGCCGCGGTGGATGGGGTGGACGCGGTCTTCATCGGCCCGGCCGACCTGTCCACCGGCATGGGCTACGCGGGCGATGCCAGCCAGGGCGAGGTGCAGGACTGCATCCGTCGCACCATCGAGGCGACGCGGGCGCAGGGCAAGGCCTGCGGCATCCTGGCGCCGCGCGAGGAAGATGCGCGCCGCTATGCCGCATGGGGCTGCAGCTTCATCGCAGTGGCCATCGACATCAGCCTGCTGCGCCAGGCCGCGCAGGCCAACCTGGCGCGCTACCGCGCGAGCGGCGAGACGGCCCCTGCCCCCGCATCCCGAACCTATTGACTCCCAATATTGCCCCCAAGGAGGAATCCATGGCACCCATTCCCGTGTTGCGCAACTTCATCGCCGGCGCCTTCAGCGACAGCGCCGAGCTGCACGATGTGACCAACCCCGCCACCGGCGAGCTGCTGGCGCGCTCGCCCCTGTCCACGCCGGCCGACGTCGAGCGGGCCATCGCGGCCGCGCGCGGCGCCCAGAAGGCCTGGGCCCGCAAGCCGGCCATCGAGCGCGCCCAGCACCTGCGCCGCATTGCGGCCAGGCTGCGCGAGCACGCGCCGCGCATCGCCCGCACCATCACGCAGGAGCAGGGCAAGATCCTCGGGCTGGCCGAGGTGGAGGTCAGCTTCACCGCCGACTACCTGGACTACATGGCCGAATGGGCGCGCCGCCTGGAAGGCGAAATCATCACCAGCGACCGCGCGAATGAGCAGATCTTCCTGCAGCGCAAGCCGCTGGGCGTGGTGGCGGGCATCCTGCCCTGGAACTTCCCCTTCTTCCTGATCGCGCGCAAGATGGCGCCGGCCCTGCTCACGGGTAATACCATCGTCATCAAGCCCAGCGAGGAAACGCCCATCAACTGCCACGCCTTCACCGAGCTGCTGGCCCAGAGCGAGCTGCCGGCCGGCGTGTTCAACGTGGTCTACGGGCAAGGCGGCACGGGCGCTGCGCTGGCCGGGCATGCGGGCGTGGACATGGTCAGCTTCACCGGCAGCGTGGCCACGGGCGAGCGCATCGCGGCCGCCGCCGCGCCCCACATCACCAAGCTCAACCTGGAGCTGGGCGGCAAGGCGCCGGCCATCGTGCTGGCCGATGCCGACCTGGAGCTGGCAGTCAAGGCCATCCGCGATTCGCGCATCATCAACACCGGCCAGGTCTGCAATTGCGCCGAGCGTGTCTATGTGGAGCGCAAGGTGGCCGATGAATTCATGGCGCGCATCGCGGCTGCCATGGCCGCCACGCGCTTCGGCGACCCCCTTGCCCGGGCGGATGTGGAGATGGGCCCGCTGATCAACCGCAAGGGGCTGGACAGCGTGCAGGCCAAGGTCCGCCAGGCCATCGCCGACGGCGCCGAGGTGCTGACCGGCGGCGCGGTCGCCGACCTGGGCGCGGGCTTTCACTTCCAGCCCACGGTGCTGGCGAACTGCCATGCCGGCATGGAGATCATGCGCAAGGAAATCTTCGGCCCGGTACTGCCGATCCAGGTGGTCGACAGCCTGGAGGAAGCAGTGGCGCTGGCCAACGACTGCGAGTACGGCCTGACCTCGTCGATCTACACGCGCGACCTCTCCAAGGCCATGTATGCGATGCGCGAGATCGACTTCGGCGAGACCTACATCAACCGCGAGAACTTCGAGGCCATGCAGGGCTTTCATGCTGGCGTGCGCAAGTCGGGCGTGGGTGGCGCCGACGGCAAGCACGGCCTGTACGAGTACACCCATACGCATGTGGTGTACCTGCAGGGCTGAGGGCGCGGCGGCGCCGCCCGCCCGCTCCCGGGCTGCAGGCAAACTCAGGGCGCTACGCTGAAGCTGCCCTGCATGCCGGCTTCGAAATGGCCTGGCACCAGGCAGGCAAAGGCAAAGCGGCCGGCGCGGTTGAAGCGCCAGACCAGCTCGCCGGCCTGGCCCGCGGGCACATGCGCCATGTGGGCCTCGCCATGGGCCATGCCGGGGTTGTGGCGCATGTGCTCGGCATGCGCGGCCAGGGCCTGGGGCGTGCCCAGCACGATCTCGTGCAGGAGCCGGCCCTGGTTTTGCACGCGCAGCCGCAGCGTCTCACCCAGGCGCACGCTGAAATGGCTGGGGGTGAAGCGCATGTCGTCGCCCATGCGCAGCGTGATGGTGCGCCGGGCCGCCTTGGCATCGCCGGCAATGCCCCAGGGCTGCTGCTGCGCCGTGGCCGGCGCCGGCGCGTGGTGGCCGGCATGCGGGCCGGCCTCGTGGGCTCGGGCCGCGCCGGCGCACAGCGCTGCCGCCATGCCGAGCAATGCTCGTCGTTCCATGCATTGCATATGCACCTCCGCTAGAACAGTTGCACCAGCCGCAATTGCACGCCGTGCAAGGGGGTGCCGTTGCGCACCCGCACGTCGCGCTGGTATTGCAGCTGCAGCTGCGTGGCCTCGCTCAGCCATTGCTGCCAGGTCAGCATCAGGTTGGTATCGCGGCGCGCGCCCATGAGCGTGGCGCCGTCCAGGGTTTCCTTCATGCCCGCAGTCTGGCGCACGGAAAATGCCAGCCTGGTGCGCTCGCCGAGCTGGTAGCTCAGGTGCGCGAAGGCGCGCAGCATGGGCCGGCGCCTGACCGAGGTGGCGCGCTCGTCGCCATAGAGCTCGAGCTGCCCGACCAGGTCCAGCGACCACGATTGGCCCAGCGGCATGATGTAGCCCGTCTCGATGTCCCAGGCATAGCGGTTCTCGCTGACGGCCAGCCCCTGGTCGCGCTTTTGTCCGCTGGGCACGCTCAGGTAGGAGGCAATGCCCCAATGGCGGCCCGTGGCCTCGTCCGAGAACGGCCAGAGGGTCGCGCCCAGCGCCAGGTTGCCCAGGCCCGACTCGCGGTAGCCGATGGAGGATATGCGTTGGCGCGCCGCCGGCACGATGATTTCCACATCGGCCGGCATGCCGGCCACCTGGAAATAGTGCATGCCGCGCAGAATGCCCAGATCCAGCCGCAGGCCCAGGCCCGAGGACTCCAGCTCGCCTCGGGCATAGGTCTTGCCGCCGCGCGCCTGTTGGGCGTAGAAGGCCAGCACCGTCGAGCCCGCGGGGGCGGGGGCATAGTCGCCGGGGTCGGGCGTGCCGGCCGCCTGCGCGGCGGCGCCGCACAGGCCGGCGATGGCAAGCACAGCCGCCTTGGCGCGAATCGTCATGCGCATGCTTGTCTCCCTGCGTTCATCGGCTGGTTTGCTGGGGGCTGGCCTTGGCCGGGCGGTTCAAGCCCAGCGTCGGCGTCTCGTCGAAGAAGTTCCAGGGCTTGAGCAGCACATTGACCCATTCGGTGGGCATGATGGGCCACTCTTCGGCGCGCGCGACGTGGGTGGTGCCGGTGGTCAGCCAGACCACGTTGTCGGTGTTGACGATGGACTCGTCATCCGCGCTGAATTGCCCCAGCCCCGTGTCGCGGTCGGAGCGGTTCGAGTACTTGCCTTCGGGGTAGCGCTCCTCGGGCTTGTAGCGCGTGACCCAGAGCTGCCGGTCCATGAAGCTCAGGCGGTTGTAGATCCATTCGTCCGCCGCGAAATTGGCGCCCTTGGCGATGGGGTGCGTGCCGCCCGCGTAGGGAATCAGCTGGTAGGAGACGGGATTGCCCATCTTGTTGAGCCTGCCGGTATTGCTCAGCAGGCGCACGGTGGAGGCGTCGAACTTCTGCGCCGCCTGCTTTTCCGTGCTGGCGATGCGCGTGGTGGTCTGCATGGTGCTGGTGCGCGGCCCGGCCACCGGGCTGGGCAGGACGACGGGATCGAGCTCGGTCAGGGTGTTGGCCTCGCCATCCACGTCCAGGTCGAGGCGGAAGTTGTAGATGTGCTGGTGCGTGGTGCCCACGATGTTGTGGTCGATCAGCGTGCCGTAGCGCGTGTCTTGCGCGGCCGTGGGGTCTTGCATGGTGCGCGCCTGCACGCCCTTGACGGCTTCGATGCCGGTGGCGCCGGCATTGATGCCGATGGTGCCGTTCTCGGCGAACACCCAGTCGAAGATGTAGTCGTAGTTGCCCACGGTGCTGATCCAGCGCACCACCAGCTCGCGCCGCTCCACGCTGGTGTTGCGCGCTTCGCCCAGCAGCTCGTTGTGCTTGAATTCCGGGCCGGCATAGCGCTCGAACACCGCGATGGCATTGGGCACCGGCGTCGGCGTGCCGGTGTAGTCGGCCAGGGTGGCGCCGAGCATGACGGCGTTCTCGGGCGCGTCGGTGCCGCGCACCATGGGCGAGGTCAAGGTGCCCATGCCGTACTCGCCGGAGTCCAGGTAGGCCTTGAAGTACCAGCCCACGTCGGGGTCGCCATAGGGCACGATCATGCCGCCCAGCGAGCCCTCGTACAGGATCTTGCGCTTGACGCCCTTGTCGTTGTAGGTGACGGTGGAGAACACCAGGCCGACGCGCTGGTCCAGGCGCACATGGAAGTCCCAGTTGCGCCAGTGGATGGTGTTGCCGGTGATGGTGTAGTTCTTGCCCTCGGGCTCGCTGATGTGCAGCGGCTTGGGCGGCTCGGCCAGCCGGCGCGCGCCGCGTCCGTCATACGGCGTGGCGGCCATGGGCACGGGGATGACGCCCGCATCCTCGATCTTGAGCACCTTGCGCTTTTCCAGGTCGACCACGGCGACGAGGTTCTCGATCGGATGGGCCCAGAAATTGCCGTCCGTGCCTTCGTTCAGGTAGCTGACCACCTTGAGCAGCCGGTCTTCATGCCTGAGGCCATCCTTGCCGCCGAAATAGCCCACGGTCAGCGGGTTCGCCACCACATCCTTGGCGCTCTTGATGCCGCGCTTGGCCAGGGCCTGTGCGTATTCGGGGCTGGCCTCGATGATCTCCTGCACCGCCATGAAATCGTCGAGCAGGACCATGCCGTGCACGCCCGGAACTTCCTGGAGGCTGACGAGCTGGCGCGCGCCCAGGTCGACCACGCCTTCCAGCACTTTCTTGCCTTGCAGGATGATGAATTCCGATTGGCGGCTCTGCGCGACGGACTTGCCGCTCAGGGCCTGCTCCCAGACCTGCTGCTTGGGTGGCGTCTTGAGCGAGATTTCGGTGAAGCGCGCGCCCTCGGGCAGCCGGCCGCTGGCCTTGAGGATGTCGACCGTGGCCGTGATCTCCGCCGCGCTCAGCGGGTTGAGCGGGCTGGCGCTGGTTTCGATCCGGAAGGTCTGGTCCAGCCCCGATTGGAAGACTTCGTTGAAGAACTCTTCGGAGACGAAGGGCTGGCCCTTGCGCTGCACCACCGGCACGCTGAGCTTGAGCGGCTTGCCGTTGACCGTGGCCTCGCGCGAGCCGGGCTTGATGCGCACCACCGCACCGTTGCGGTAGACCGTGTAGACACCGGCGAATGCATCCCAGCGCACGGTGGCGTCCGTGTCCTTGAGCACCTCCTTGAGGGGCTGCATGTGGGCGGCGGCCCCATGGGCATGGGCCGGGGAGCTGCCCAGCAGGGCGGCTGTCAGGGCGGCGGCGGCGATGGCCGCAGCCGTAGGGATGGGATGGTGCATGAAGGTCTCCTCGGTTGTTGTAGTGGGAATGGCCCGGCGCCGGGCGGCGGCGTCAGTGGGCGATGCAGACCGATTTGATTTCGGTGAACGACTCCACCGCCGCGCTGCCGAACTCGCGCCCCTGGCCCGACTGCTTGACGCCGCCGAACGGCATGGCCGGATCGATCAGCACATGGGTGTTGACCCAGACCGTGCCCGATTCGATGCGCGGGATCAGGTTCATGGCCCGGCCCAGGTCCCGGGTCCAGAGGCTGGCGCCCAGGCCGTAGTCGCTGTCGTTCGCCATGGCCACGGCTTCTTCGTCCGAGTCGAAGGGCAGCACGGCCAGCACCGGGCCGAACACTTCCTCGCGCGCAATCGCCATGCCGGGTGTCACGCCATCGAGTACCGTGGGCTGGACATAAAAGCCTGGCCGATCCGGCAAGCCGCCGCCGGTGACGATGCGGGCGCCCTGCTGCGCGGCCTGGGCCAGCCGCTGCGCTATGGCCTGCTGCTGGCGCAGCGAGACCACGGGTGTGATCTGCGAGGTCGGGTCCAGCCCCGGGCCGATCCGCATGCCAGCCACCGCGGCCGCCAGCGCGTCGACGAATTCCTGGTGGCGCGAGCGGTGCACGAAGAAACGCGAGGCCGCGGCGCACACCTGGCCCGAGTTGGTCAGGCCGCCCAGCAGCGCGCCCTGTACCGCCTGGGCGATGTCCGCGTCCTCGAACACCAGCATGGGATTCTTGCCGCCCAGCTCCAGCGTGAAGCGCGCCATGCGCTCTAGCGCGGCCTGGCCGACCTGGCGGCCGGCGTGGGTGGAGCCGGTGAAGGTGATCTTGCGCACCAGGGGGTGCGACACCAGGGCCTGGCCAGTCTGCGCCCCGCCGGGCAGCAAGTTGAAGACGCCGGGCGGCAGGCCTGCCTGCAGCGCCAGCTGCGCCAGGTAGAGGGCCGTCAATGGGGTTTCGGGCGAGGGCTTGAGCACCACGGTGCAGCCGGCGGCCAGCGCGGGAATCAGCTTCCAGGCGGCGATCAGCAGCGGGAAGTTCCAGGGCACGATGCCGGCCACCACGCCGACCGGTTCGCGGCGCGTATAGGCGGTGAATCTGGCGCCGGGCGGCAAGGCGATGGAGACATCCATGGTGCGGCCCTCGATCTTGGTCGCCCAGCCCGCCATGTAGCGCATGAACTCCACGCAGCCGCCCACATCGAGCAGGCGCGCGACATGGATGGACTTGCCCTGGTTGAGCGTCTCCAGCTGCGCCAGCGTTTCCGCATGCCGGCCGAGCAGGGTGGCGAAATCCAGCAGGATGCGCTCGCGCTCGGCCGGGCGCAGCGCGCTCCAGCGCCCGTCCCGAAAGGCCTTGTCCGCCGACAGCACGGCCTGCTCCACGGTGCTGCCGTCGGCAAAATGCACCTGGGCGATCGCCTGTCCGGTCGATGGGTCCAGAACCTGGTGGGGCTCGCCGGCGAGTACGCTGGCGCCTTCGATGAAGCTACCATGCGGCTGGCGCAGAAAGGACTGCACTTCCTGCCCGGGCGGGAAGAGTTCCATGGCTTGTCTCCTGATGCTGTTGTTGGGAAACAAGCATAGGAGAGGGCGCTGGGCGGTGCTTTGCTGTTCCTGCCAGATGCTTGGCCGTGCCTGCCAAGTTGCGTGTCAGCTTCGGTATTGGTGCCGGTACTGGCTTGGCGACTGCCCGAAGCGATCCTTGAAGGCGGACGAGAAGTGGCTGATGTTGGTAAAGCCCCATTCCAGCGACACGGCCGTCATGCTGGCCGAGCTGCCGCGCAGCGCCTGGGCGCAGGCATCGAGCCGGCGGTCCCAGATGTAGCGGCTCACGGTTTCGTTGCGGCGCGCGAAAAGCCGGTACAGGCCGCGCACCGAAACCCCGACGGCGCGGGCGATCTGCTCGGGCAGCAGTTCGTCGTCGCGCAGGTGTTCGTGGACGAAGGCGCAGGCGCGCTGGTACAGCTTCTCGTGGTTGTCCATCTCTGCCAGCGGCATCGGGCAGATGGCCGGCCGAAGCAGGCTGATCAGGGCCGATTGCAGTGCCTCGACTTCCGCCAGCGTCAGCTCCTGCTCGCGCTGCGCGGCGGCATCCAGCACCAGCTGCCTGGCCCACTTGCCAAAACTGAGATGGCTGTCGATGCGCCTGGCGCAGGCAATGGTGCCGGGCGCCCCATGCTCGACCAGGGGGGCGGGCAACAGCATCGAAACCTGGCAGGACTGCTGCGGCACCAGCACCCGGAAGGGCCGGTTGCCGTCGAGCAGGGTCAGGTCTCCCGCCACCAGGCTGGTGTCCTGCCCGCTTTGCTGCACCACCGACGCGCCGCGCAATTGCAGTACCGCATAGAAGCAGCGCTCGCGCGAGTCCAGATGCGATGAATCCTTGAACAGCGTGAGCTGGTCGAGCGTCGCCAGGCTCACGCGCAGGCTGCCGCTGCCCCGGTCGCTGAGCTGCCCGGTGAAATGCTCGCCCAGGGGCTCGGCGCCGAATGTCCCGCAGACGCGATTGACATCGTCCAGCCACTGCTCGAAGACGTCGCTGCGCTGGGCGCGAGTCGCGAGACCCGCAACCGGGGTCGCTGGCTGCAGCATGGCATCACTCCTTCACGGCTACGGCAGAAATCGGACCAGGCTGGGCGCGCTACGCCATGTCACACCACACCACACCGCGCCTGCGCGCAACAGGCTCTGCAAAAAAGCAAAATTGTAGGCGGGGCTGAACTTTCGCACCACTCCCGCCGGCACAGGGTTTGTGCGTAGCCGCGGCTAGGCCGCGGCCTAGCCCGGCAGTACCACCCGGCCCTCGCGCAGCGCCTTGAGCAGCTCGTGCGGCGTGGCGCAGATGTGCGCCTCCAGCGCCAGGGCCGCGCGCGCCTCCTGGCCGGCCATGGCCAGCTCGAAGATCTCGGTGTGCTCGGCATGCACGTCGCGCGTCATGCCGGGCAGGTCCATCGCGTAGCAGCGGTAGCGTTCGCCATGGCGTGCCAGCAGGCGCAGCACCTTCTGCGTCCAGGGCGAGGGCTGGCCCGCCAGCAGGGCCTCGTGGAAGCTCAGGTTCATCGCTTCCCAGGGGCGGCGCTGGGCGCGCGACAGCGGCTGCTCGAAGGAGGACAGCTCCTCGTAGCTGGCGCGCAGCTGGGCGCGCCAGGCGTCGCCGCCATGGCGTATGGAGTCGCGCAGGGCCTGGGTCTCGATGTGCACGCGCAGCCGCGTCAGGTCCTCCAGGTCGTCGATGGCGATCGGCGAGACGCGAAAGCCGCGCTGCCCCTCGGCCGTGACCAGGGCGTCGCTGACCAGGCGCGTGAGCGCCTCGCGCAGCGTGCCCGCGCCCACGCCATAGGTCTGGCGCAAGTGCTCTATGCGCAGCTTGCTGCCGGGCAGCAGCCGGCCCTCGATGATGTCGGCGCGCAGCTCCGCATAGGTCTGCTCGGTCAGGGTGCGCGAGGCATGGCCGGCGGGCATCTCGGCATCGTGCATCAGCAGGCGCTGGATGAAGGGTCTCTTGGCCATGCGTTCACTCCTTGGCGCGCTCGCGGATGCGCGACAGCCGGTAGCTCAGCTGCGGCCGCGTCATGCCCAGGGCGCGCGATGCGGCCGCCAGGTTGCCGCCGGCGCGGCGCACGGCCTCCTGCAGCAGGCCGTCCTCCAGCGCCTCCAGCGACAGGCCCTGGCTCTGCATGGCGTCGTAGAGTCCGCCCGCGTTGCCGTGGCCCGGGGCGGCTGGTTCCGGAGCCAGGTAGCCCTGCGCATCGATGCCGCTGTGTCCCGCATCGCTCCACTGCGGAAAGAGCGTGGCCACGTCGATCAGCTCGCCGGGCGGCGTGAGGATGAGGCCGCGCTCCATCAGGTTTTCGAGCTCGCGCACGTTGCCGGGCCAGCGGTGGCCGCGCAGCGCGGCCAGCGCCCGGTCGCTGATGCCGGCCACCGGCTTGCCGTGCAGCGCGGCGTATTTCTGCAGCAGGTGCATGGCCAGCAGCTCGATGTCGTCCACGCGCTCGCGCAGCGCCGGGATGCGGATGGGGTAGACGTTCAGGCGGTACAGCAGGTCGCGCCGGAAGCGCCCTTCCTCGACGGCCTTTTCCAGGTCGACGTTGGTGGCGGCGATGACGCGCACATCGACCCGCGTCGGGCGGCTGCCGCCCAGGCGCTCGAGCTCGCCGCTTTGCAGCACGCGCAGCAGCTTGGCCTGCGCCGGCAGCGGCAGCTCGCCGAGTTCGTCGAGCATCAGCGTGCCGCCGTGCGCGCGCTCGAAGCGGCCGATGCGGGTGGCGCTGGCGCCGGTGTAGGCACCCTTTTCGGCGCCGAAAAGCTCGCTTTCGATCAGCTCGGCCGGCAGTGCCGCGCAGTTGATGGCGACGAAGGGCTTGCCCGCGCGCGGGCTCATGGCATGCAGCGCGCGTGCGAAGCGCTCCTTGCCGACGCCGGTCTCGCCGGTGAGCAGCACGGTGACCTGGGTGGGCGCGGCCTTGCGCAGCAGCTCCACCGCGCCCCGGAAGGCGCGCGAGTGGCCCAGCAGCGGGCCCTGGTCGTCGCAGGGCTGCAGCCCGGTGCGCAGCGCCTCGACCTGCGACTGCAGCTCGTCGATGCGCACCAGCATGGAGTCGGGGTCGTAGTCGCGCGCCATCAGTTCGCCGTCGGGCCATTCGTGCAGGAAGCGTCCCTCGATGAGGCAATGCGGATGGCCGCAGGCCGAGCACTGGACTTCCTTGAACAGCGCCGGGCGGCGGAAGAAGGCGCTGGTGTAGCCCGAGGCATAGCCGAGCAGCATCCAGCAGGCGGGCGCGTCCTGCGGGCCCCAGGTGCGCTGGTGCACTTCGGCCTCCCAGCTGTGGTCCCAGCGCACGGTGCAGCGCAGCCGGCCCGCGGCCTCGTCGATCTCGAAGATTTCGGGCGTGGCGCGTACCGCGCCTTCGAGCCGGTGCAGCTGGGGGCCCACGGCGAACATCTCGAACGGACTGGCGTCGGGGCGGATCTGGCGCGCCAGCAGCGCGTCGCGCCCGCCCGCGGCATAGCCGGCGCGCAGCAGCAGGCGGCGCGTGTGATCGGGGCCGACGGTGTCCATCAGCTCGCGGCGCAGCGCGCCCAGCGAGGCCGAGTGCAGCAGCAGCATGCGCTCGCCCGATAGCCAGATCAGGCCGTCGTCGGTGGAAAAGCGCACGAGGCTGCGCAGGTCGGCATCGGAGGGCAGGGCTGGGGCGGGCGTGGGCATCTCAAAACTATCGATAAAAACACTGTTATTGACCATGCGGATTGACCCGCAGTCCGCGGTTTTCGCCCGATGCGGGGGCGGGGTGATGAATTGCGCACATCGTTCCAGCCACTTCACCATTTGATCATGCTGCAGCGCGCAAACGCGAGGCCTTGTGCCGAGCGCAGCCCAGGGTTTGCCCCGATGCGGGCCGGAGCAGGCGGCCGAGGAGGGTGGCTGGCCTAGGTGCTAACCCTCAATTTATCGATATTTTTGTGTTTCGGGCATGGATTGGCACGGCGCATGCAAACAGGCTGGGCA
This sequence comes from Comamonas sp. FG99, assembly GCF_057808605.1. NCBI lineage: Bacteria > Pseudomonadati > Pseudomonadota > Betaproteobacteria > Burkholderiales > Comamonadaceae > Comamonas > Comamonas sp. FG99. The sequence goes on along the minus strand of NZ_JBMDII010000013.1, from coordinate 99,265 downwards.
CGGACCTGCCAGCAACCAGCCAACGAACCGACAGGAATACACCATGGATACGACCAGCCCTTGCGCGATGCCCCCCGAGTTGCCCGCCTGCGATCTTTCGCGCCGCTCGGTGCGCGTGCTGCAGCGCCGCGGCAATGGTTTCGTGGAGTTCGAGTTCTCCGTCGGCTGGCCCGAGCTGGTGGTGGAGCTGACCATGACCGAGGCCGACTTCCAGGCCTTTTGCCGCAGGCAGCAGGCCACCGTGCTGTAGGCCCCGCCCAGATCCATAGAGACCGATGACACCCACAGGAGACGACGCCCATGAACATTGAACTGCAGGCGCGCGAGCTTCAGCCGCTGCGCCATACCTTCGCCCGCGTGGCGGCCTATACGGGGGACAAGCCCGCCTCGCGCTATCTGGAGGCGACGCTGGGCGTCCAGCCCACGCACCACTTCCACTACCGGCCGCTGTGGGAGCCCGAGTTCGAGCTGTTCGACACCGGGCGCACCGCGATCCGCATGGCCGACTGGAACGCGCTGCGCGATCCGCGCCAGTTCTACTACGCCACCTGGACCATGGCCCGCGCCCGGCAGCAGGAGGCGGTCGAGGCCAACTACCAGTTCGTGGAGTCGCGCGGCCTGGCGGGCAAGATGCCCGATGCCCTGCGCTCCAAGGTGTGCGAGGTGCTGATGCCGCTGCGCCATGTGGCCTGGGGCGGCAACATGAACAACTGCCAGGTCTGCTCGCGCGGCTATGGCACGCCGTTCACCGCGCCGGCCATGATGCATGCCATGGACCACCTGGGCGTGGCCCAGTACCTGACGCGGCTGGGCCTGGCCATGGACGAGCCCGGCGTGCTGGAGGCCGGGCGCAACGACTGGATGCAGGCGCCGGCCTGGCAGCCGCTGCGCAGCCTGGTGGAGTCCCTGCTGGTGATGCAGGACCCGATGGAGCTGTTCGTGGCCCAGAACCTGGCGCTGGACGGCCTGCTGTACCCGCTGGTCTACAACCATTTCGTGGACGACGACGTGGCCGTGCAGGGCGGCACCGCGGTGGCCATGCTCACCGCCTTCATGCCCGAGTGGCACGCCGAGAGCGCGCGCTGGATCGATGCGGTGGTCAAGGTGGCCGCGGCCGAGTCGCAGCCCAACCGCGAGCAGCTCTCGCGCTGGTACCAGGCCCATGCCGGCCAGGCCTGCGCGGCCCTCGCGCCGGTGGCCGAGCTGGCCCTGGGCGCGCGCGGCGCCGCCGTGCTGGACGGGGTGCGCCAGGACCTCGACGCCCGCGCCCGCAAGGCCGGCCTGGATGTCTGAACACGGGAGCCAAGCATGAACCAAGCCGTATCCAAGGTGTTCATCGCCTTCCAGGACAACGAGGAGTCGCGCCCCGTGGTGGACGCCATCCTCGCCGACAACAGCCATGCCCAGGCCGTGTATTCGCCCGGCCTCGTGAAGATCGACGCCCCCGGCAGCCTGGTCGTGCGCCGCGCCAGCATCGAGGAGCAGACCGGCCGTCCCTACGAGCTGCAGCAGATCCAGATCAACCTGGTCACGCTGTCCGGCAACGTGGACGAGGACGACGACGAATTCCGCCTGAGCTGGAACCAGTAAAGCCACCGCATCACGCATTCCAAGGAGACACCATGGACGCACCCGTAATCAAGAAAAAGCTGGGTCTGAAGGACCGCTACACCGCCATGACGCGCGGCCTGGGCTGGGAGACCACCTACCAGCCCATGGACAAGGTCTTTCCCTACGACAAGTTCGAGGGCATCAAGATCCACGACTGGGACAAGTGGGAAGACCCGTTCCGCCTGACCATGGACGCCTACTGGAAGTACCAGGGCGAGAAGGAGAAGAAGCTCTACGCGGTCATCGAGGCCTTCGCGCAGAACAACGGCCAGCTGGGCGTGACCGATGCGCGCTACCTCAATGCCCTGAAGCTGTTCATCCAGGGCGTGGTGCCGCTGGAGTACTACGCCCACCGCGGCTTCGCGCATGTGGGCCGGCACTTCACCGGGCCGGGAGCGCGCGTGGCCGCGCAGATGCAGTCCATCGACGAGCTGCGCCACTTCCAGACCGAGACGCATGCGCTGTCGAACTACAACAAGTACTTCAACGGCATGCACAGCTCCACCCACTGGTTCGACCGGGTGTGGTACCTGTCGGTGCCCAAGTCCTTCTTCGAGGATGCGCTGACGGCCGGGCCCTTCGAGTTCCTCACGGCGGTGAGCTTCTCGTTCGAATACGTGCTCACCAACCTGCTGTTCGTGCCCTTCATGTCGGGCGCGGCGCACAACGGCGACCTCTCGACCGTGACCTTCGGCTTCTCGGCGCAGAGCGACGAGTCGCGCCACATGACGCTGGGCATCGAGTGCATCAAGTTCATGCTGGAGCAGGACCCGGACAACGTGCCCATCGTGCAGCGCTGGATCGACAAGTGGTTCTGGCGCGGCTACCGCGTGCTCACCCTGGTGGCGATGATGCAGGACTACATGCTGCCCAAGCGCGTGATGAGCTGGAAGGAGGCCTGGGAGATGTATGCCGAGGAGAACGGCGGCGCGCTGTTCCGCGACCTGGCGCGCTACGGCATCCGCGAGCCCGAGGGCTGGAAGCTGGCCTGCGAGGGCAAGGACCACATCAGCCACCAGGCCTGGAACATCTTCTACAACTACACGGCGGCCGCGCCCTTGCACACCTGGGTGCCCACCGACCAGGAGATGCAGTGGCTGTCCGAGAAGTACCCGGACACCTTCGACCGGCACTACCGCCCGCGCCTGGAGCACTACCGCAGCGAGCAGCAGGCGGGCCGGCGCTTCTACAGCAAGACCCTGCCCATGCTGTGCACCATCTGCCAGATCCCCATGGGCTTCACCGAGCCCGGCGACGCCACCAGCATCTGCTACCGCGAGTCCGACTACCAGGGCAGCAAGTACCACTTCTGCAGCGACGGCTGCAAGCATGTGTTCGACCACGAGCCCGAGAAGTACGTGCAGTCGTGGCTGCCCGTGCACCAGATCTACCAGGGCCACTGCTTCAAGCCCGACGCCAACCCCGGCGCCGAGGGGTTCGATCCGCTGGCCGCGGTGCTCGACTGGTACGGCCTGCAGTTCGGCCGCGACAACCTCGACTTCGAGGGCTCGGAAGACCAGCGCAACTTCGCGGCCTGGCGCGGCGACGCGCCGGCCCAGGCCAGCCAGGAGGCACAGCCATGAGCATCAACGCACTCAAGCCCTACGACTTTCCCGCCAAGGACGTGCGCGAGAACTTTCCTGCGCCCCTGCTCTACATCGGCTGGGAGGACCACCTGATGTTCTGCTCGCCGGTGGCGCTGCCGCTGCCCGCCGACACGCCCTTCGGCGCGCTGGCCGAGGCCGTGCTGCCCGGCGTCTATGGCGCCCATCCCGACTTCGCGCGCATCGACTGGAGCGCCGTGCAATGGTTCAAGTCGGGCCGGCCCTGGTCGCCCGATCCGGCCAGGTCGCTGCAGGACAACGGCCTGGGGCACAAGGACGTGATCCGCTTCAGGACGCCGGGGCTCACCGGCATCGAGGGCTCGCACAGCTGACGACGGACGCGCCATGAGCTACCAACTCACACTCGAACCGCTGGGCGCCACCATCGAGGTGGAAGACGGCCAGACCCTGCTCGACGCCGCCTTGCGCCAGGGCATCTACATACCGCATGCCTGCGGCCATGGCCTGTGCGGCACCTGCAAGGTGCAGGTGTGCGACGGCGAGGTCGACCATGGCGCGGCCAATCCCTTCGCGCTGATGGACATGGAGCGCGACGACGGCAAGACGCTGGCCTGCTGCGCCACCTTGCTCAGCGATGCCACCGTCGAGGCCGACATCGAGGACGAGCCCGATGCGCAGGTGATCCCCGTGCGCGACTTCGGCGCCACGGTTACGCGCATCGTGCAGCTCACGCCCACGATCAAGGCGCTGCATCTGCGGCTCGAGCAGCCCATCCGCTACCAGGCCGGGCAGTACGTGCAGGTGCAGATCCCGGCGCTCGGCCAGTCGCGCGCCTTCTCCATCGCCAATGCGCCTGGCAGCGACGGCACGGCCACCGAGATCGAGCTCAACGTGCGGCTGGTGCCCGGCGGCGCGGGCACCACGTGGCTGCACGAGTCGCTGGCCGAGGGCGGGCGCCTCGGCATCTCGGGGCCCTACGGGCGCTTCTTCGTGCGCCACTCAGCCGGCCAGCCGATGGTGTTCATGGCGGGCGGCTCCGGCCTGTCCAGCCCGCGCGCCATGATCCAGGAGCTGCTGGCCAGCGGCTGCGAGCAGCCGATCACGCTGGTCTATGGCCAGCGCAGCCGGGCCGAGCTGTACTACGACGCGGAATTTCGCGAGCTCGCGGCGCGGCATCCGCGCTTCACCTACGTGCCGGCCATCTCGGGCGACGAGGACGGCGCGGGCTGGAGCGGCGCGCGCGGCTTCGTCCACGAGGCGGCCAAGGCGCATTTCGGCGGCAACTTCGCGGGCCGCAAGGCCTATCTGTGCGGGCCGCCGCCGATGATCGAAGCCTGCATCTCCACGCTGATGCAGGGCCGGCTGTTCGAGCGCGACATCTACACCGAGAAATTCATCTCGGCCGCCGATGCGCAAGGCCCGCGCAGCCCGCTGTTCAGGCGCGTCTGAAGCGGGGTGCCGGCCATGGGGAGCCTGAACCCGGGCAGCAAGCTCAGCGTGCAGGTCGCGCAGACCGGCGAGTGCTACGACTGCCATAGCGGCGAGAGCCTGCTCAAGGGCATGCTGCGCCTGGGCCGCCGGGGCATTCCGGTGGGCTGCGTCAACGGTGGCTGCGGCGTGTGCAAGGTGCGCATCGTCGAAGGCAGCGTGCAGGCGCTCGGCCCCGTCAGCCGCGCCCACGTGAGCTGCGAAGAGGAGGCCCAGGGCTACACGCTGGCATGCCGCGTCGCGCCCACCGCGGCCGTGCGCCTGGAGGTGAGCGCGCGGCTGTCCAAGCCCTTTGGTCAACCCTGTGCCGAAGCCTGCGCCAGGCCGGCTTCGGCCCCACCGAATTCATCGACAACCGCAACCACAAAGGAGACATGACATGGGAGTTCTACGTTTGGGCCACGCGAGCCTCAAGGTAATGGACATGGCCGCCGCGCAGCAGCACTACGAGAAGGTGCTGGGCATGAAGACCGTCATGAAGGACAACGCCGGCAATCTGTACCTCAAGTGCTGGGACGAATGGGACCGGTTCTCGCTGATCCTGACGCCCTCGGACCAGGCGGGCCTGAACCACCTGGCCTACAAGGTGGAGCAGGACGCCGATCTCGACGCGCTGCAACAGCGCATCGAGCAGTGGGGCGTGAAGACGCAGGTGCTGCCCGAGGGCACGCTGCCCGCCACCGGCCGCATGCTGCAGTTCAGGCTGCCCAGCGGCCATGAGATGCGCCTGTATGCGCACAAGGAATACGCCGGCACCGACGTGGGCACCACCAACCCCGACCCATGGCCCGACGACATCCACGGCGCCGGCGTGCACTGGCTGGACCATGCACTGCTGATGTGCGAGATGAACCCGCCCGAAGGCATCAACACCGTCGCCGACAACACGCGCTTCATGAGCGAGTGCCTGGACTTCTTCCTCACCGAGCAGGTGCTGGTCGGCCCCGAGGGCGACATCCAGGCCGCCACCTGGATGGCCCGCACCACCACGCCGCACGACATCGCCTTCGTCGGCGGCCCGCGCAGCGGCCTGCACCACATCGCCTTCTTCCTCGATTCGTGGCACGACGTGCTCAAGTCCGCCGACGTGATGGCCAAGAACAAGGTGCGCATCGACGTGGCCCCCACCCGCCACGGCATCACGCGTGGCGAAACCATCTACTTCTTCGACCCCAGCGGCAACCGCAACGAGACCTTCGCCGGCCTGGGCTACCTGGCCCAGCGCGACCGCCCCGTGACCACCTGGACGGAGGACCAGCTCGGCAGCGGCATCTTCTATCACACCGGCGACCTGGTCGCATCCTTCACCGAGGTCTACACCTGATCGGGCCCGCGCGCACCAACCCACGAAAAGACAAGCAAGGACAGACCATGAACCGAACCATTGCATCCGCCGCGCTGGCGGCGGCGGCCGCGTTTGCCCCGGTGGCGGCGCTGGCCGACGGCCACTATGTCCCGGGCGTCGAGGGCATCCAGGGCGCGAGCGTGCCGCCGGCGGGCATCTACTACCTCGGCTATCTCGTGAACTACGACATCGGCAGCTTCCGCGCGCCCGGCTCCAGCAGCGACCTGCCCGGCCACAACAGCGGCACGGTAACCGCGCTCGCCAACCGCCTGGTGTGGATCAGCCATACCAAGCTGCTGGGCGCCGACTACGGCATGGAGGCCATCGTGCCGCTGGTGCGCACTTCGCTCACGGTGAATGCCGCCGGCATCTCCGACAGCCGCTCCGGCGTGGGCGACATCTATGTCGGCCCGCTGGTGCTCGGCTGGCATGGCCCGCAGTGGGACGCGGTCGCCGCTGCCGGCATATGGCTGGACACGGGCAGCACCGACCACCCGGCCTCGGCCGGCAAGGGTTTCAAGAGCACCATGCTCACCGGCGGCCTGACCTATTACTTCGATTCGGCCAAGAGCATCTCGGGCTCCGCGCTGATGCGCTTCGAGCGCAATGGCCGCAACGCCGCGGGCCTGCGGCCCGGCAACCAGGTCACGCTGGAATGGGGCCTGGCCAAGAACTTCGGCGCGGTGCAGGCCGGCCTGGTCGGCTACAGCCAGTGGCAGGTGAGCGACGACGGCGGCGCCGGCGCCAGCAACCAGCGCTCTTCGCGCCATGCCATCGGCGCCGAGCTGGTGTACCCGGTCCCGGGCGCGGGCGTCTTCCTCAAGGCCGCCGCCTACAAGGAGGTGCGCGCCGAGGCCGGCACCGGCGCCTACCCCAAGGGCTCGCTGCTGCGCTTCACGCTGGTGAAGGCGTTTTGAGGGGGCCCGGCATGCGCAATGAAGCCGATACCCTGGTCGCCGATGGCTGCAGCGTGGAGCTGCGCGCCATCGAGCTGGGCGCTGCGCTGCGGGCCGTGCAGGCCGCCGTGCGGCACGCCACGCAGCTTGGCGTGTGCGTGAACGTCGCGGTGCTCGACTCGGCCGGCGTGCTGGCGGCGTTCGCGCGCATGCCCGGCGCGCCGCTGCACTCGATCGATATCGCCATCGACAAGGCCTACACCGCCACCAGCTTCGGCCTGCCCACCGGCGCCTGGCAGCAGGCCCTGGCCTCGCATTCGGAAGCCGTGCGCGCCGGCCTGGTGCTGCGCCCGCGCTTCGTGGCCTTCGGGGGCGGGATTCCCATCGTCGAGCGCGGCGTCCGTGCGCACGGCGCCCGTATGCACGGCGCCCGCATTGGCGCCATCGGGGTGTCGGGCGGCAGCGAATCGCAGGACGAAGCCATTGCGCTCGCGGGCCTGGCCGCGCTCGGCGCCGAGGCATGAGCAACAAGCAAGGAGAGATCGACCATGAAACAGGTGCTGAATTTCATCAACGGCGAGTACGTGGCCTCCAGCCGCACTTTTGACAAACACTCGCCGCTCACCGGCGAAGTCATTGCCCAGGTGCACGAGGCGGACAAGGCCGCGGTGGACAGCGCGGTGGCCGCCGCCCGCGCCGCGCTCACGGGCCCCTGGAGCCGCATGACCGTGGCCGAGCGCACGGATAGGCTATGCGCGCTCGCCGATGGCATCAACCGCCGCTTCGAGGAGTTCCTGGCCGCCGAATGCGCGGACACCGGCAAGCCGCGCAGCCTCGCCAGCCACATCGACATTCCGCGCGGCGCCGCCAACTTCAAGATCTTCGCCGACGTGGTGAAGAACGTCCCCACCGAGTTCTTCGAGATGGCAACGCCCGATGGCAAGGGCGCGATCAACTACGGCTACCGCACGCCGGTCGGCGTGGTCGGCGTGGTCTGCCCCTGGAACCTGCCGCTGCTGCTCATGACCTGGAAGGTCGGGCCGGCCCTGGCCTGCGGCAACACCGTCGTCGTCAAGCCTTCGGAAGAAACGCCCCAGACCGCCGCGCTGCTCGGCGAAGTCATGAACGAGGCCGGCATCCCGCCCGGCGTCTACAACGTGGTGCATGGCTTTGGCCCCGACTCCGCGGGCGAGTTCGTCACCACGCACCCCGGCATCGATGCGATCACCTTCACCGGCGAGACGCGCACTGGCGAGGTGATCATGAAGGCCGCCGCCAAGGGCGCGCGCCCCGTGAGCATGGAGATGGGCGGCAAGAACGCGGCCCTGGTGTTTGCCGACTGCGATTTCGACGCGGCCATCGAAGGCACGCTGCGCTCCGCATTCGTCAACAGCGGCCAGGTGTGCCTGGGCACCGAGCGGGTCTATGTCGAGCGCCCGATCTTCGAGCGCTTCGTGGCCGAGCTGGCGCGCCAGGTCGAAGGCTGGAAGATCGGCGTGCCCGAAGATGCCGGTACCCGGCTGGGCCCGCTGATCAGCCGCGAACACCAGGACAAGGTGCTCTCGTACTACCGGCTCGCGGTGCAGGAAGGCGCGCAGGTCGTGACTGGCGGCGGTGTCCCCGACATGGGCGCCAGGTACGCGGGCGGCGCGTGGATCCAGCCCACCATCTGGACTGGCCTGGCCGACGATGCGCGCGTGATGACCGAGGAGATCTTCGGCCCCTGCTGCCACATCATGCCCTTCGACAGCGAGGAAGAAGCCGTCGCCAAGGCCAACGGCAACGCCTACGGCCTGGCCTGCGCGATCTGGACCCGCGACGTCTCGCGCGCGCACCGCGTGGCGCAGCGCATGCAGGTGGGTATCTCCTGGGTCAACAGCTGGTTCCTGCGCGACCTGCGCACCGCCTTCGGCGGCGCCAAGCAATCGGGCATCGGCCGCGAGGGCGGCGTGCATTCGCTGGAGTTCTACACGGAGATGAAAAATGTCTGCATCAAGCTGTGAATTCGCGCTGCCGGCCGTGGCAGCCCCCCGGCGCGGGCCGTGGCTTCGCGTGGCCCTTGCCGCGGCAGTGATCGCCGCCGCGGCCGCGCCCCTGCATGCGAGCCAGGCGGCCGGCAAGGCCGAGGCCCGCCGTCCCAATGTGCTGCTGATCCTGGCGGACGACCTGGGCTATTCGGACATCGGCGCCTTTGGCGGGGAGATCGCCACGCCGAACCTGGATCTGCTGGCCAGGAGCGGCATGAAGCTGACGGATTTCTATGCCTCGCCGTTTTGCTCGCCGACGCGGGCCATGCTGCTGTCCGGCGCAGACAACCACCAGGTCGGGTTTGGCAGCATGGCCGAGCTGCTGACGCCGCAGCAGCGCAGCCGCGCCGGCTACGAGGGATACCTCACCGACCGGGCGCTGCCCTTTCCCCAGCTGCTCAAGGATGCGGGCTATCACACCTACATGGCGGGCAAGTGGCACCTGGGCGTGAAGGAGGAGCACGCGCCGCCCCAGCGGGGCTTCGAGCAGTCCTACGCCATGATGAACGGCGGCGCGAGCCACTTCGACCAGACGGGCATCATCACCTTCGAGGCGGACAAGACGCCGATGGCGCTGTACCGCGAGAATGGCAAGGAGGTGCAGATCCCCAAGGATTTCTATTCGAGCGAGCAGTTCGCGTCGAAGATCATTTCCTACATCGACGGGGGCAAGGGCGACGGCAAGCCGTTCTTTGCCTACCTGGCCTTCACCGCGCCTCACTGGCCGCTGCAGGCGCGCGATGCCTACATCCGGAAATACCAGGGCAAGTATGACGTCGGCTACGACGTCATCCGCGCCCAGCGCCTGCAGCGCATGAAGGCGCTGGGCATCGTGCCCAAGGACATGCAGCCCTATGCCGGCAACCCCGCATGGCCGCGCTGGGACCAGCTGAGCCCCCACCAAAAGCGCGTCGACGCCAAGCGCATGGCGGTGTATGCGGCCATGGTGGAAGAGATGGACGCCGAAATCGGCCGCGTGGTGAGCTACCTCAAGAGCATCGGAGAGTACGAGAACACCGCCATCTTCTTCATGTCGGACAACGGCGCCGACGGCAACACCGTGCTCGACGAGGGCCAGACCCGCGAATGGGCCAGAAGGCACCGCGACAACAGCATAGAGAACACGGGCCGGCCCGGCTCGTTCGCCGAATACGGGCCCGGCTGGGCGCAGGTGGGCTCCACGCCGCACAACATGTACAAGGCGTTCATGTACGAGGGCGGCATTGCGGTTCCCGCCATCTTCAGCCTGCCCGAGGGGCGCGGCCAGGCCGCGGTATCCCGCGCGCCGGCCCATGTCACCGACATCGCGCCCACCATCCTGGAGCTGGCGGGGGTGGAGCGCCCCGGATCGAGCTACCGGGGACGCGAGGTCGCGCTCATGCAAGGCACCTCGATGCGGCCGCTGCTCACCGGGCAGAGCCAGACGGTGCACCCGGTATTTCGCCGGGGCTGGGAGCTCAACGGCCGCCGCGCGATGCGCGTGGGCGACTGGAAGATCGTCCAGGCCAACAAGCCGTGGGGCTCCGGCGCCTGGGAGCTGTACGACCTGTCCAGGGACCGCGCGGAGCTGACCGACCTGGCTGCGCAGCAGCCCGAGAAGCTCAAGGAATTGCTGGCCGAATACGAGCGCTATACCAGGGAAAACGGCGTGGTCGATTTCGAGGGGCTGGCCGCGCGCCCGGGCTACAGCAACAGCCTGAAGTACTACGAGGACATCAATGAAGTCCAGTGACGCGCCCGGCCTGCCGCGGCTCGCCGCGCTGGCCGCCCTGTGTGCGATCTGGGCCACCGCCCAGGCGGCGCCCGCGCCGCTGTGCACCGGCTATTCCGGGCTGCCGCCAGGCTTTGGCGCGCCGGGCGGCAACCGCGCAGGCATGGTGGAGATCTCTGCCGGGCGCTTTCGCATGGGCTCCAGCGACGGCTACCCGGAGGAGCGCGAGGTGCACGAAGTCCGCGTGGCTGGCTTCTGGATGGACCGGCATGAAGTGACGAACGCGCAGTTTGCGCGCTTCGTCCAGGCCACCGGATATGTCACCCGGGCCGAACGCAGGCCGCAGGCCCAGGATTTTGCCGGGCTGGATGCCGATCGGCTGCAGCCGGGCTCCGCGGTGTTCGTGCCGCCGCGCGGCGCGGAGCACCTGGGCGGCGGCGCCTATGCATGGTGGCGCTGGGTACCCGGCGCCAGCTGGCGCCATCCGCAAGGCCCGGGCAGCGGCATCGCGGGCCTGCAGAACCATCCGGTGGTGCATGTGGCCTACGAGGATGCGCTGGCCTATGCCCGCTGGCTGGGGCATGAGCTGCCAACGGAGGCCCAGTGGGAGTATGCGGCGCGCGGCGGGCTGGACGGCGCCGAATACCCCTGGGGCAACACGCCGGATGCGAAAGGCAGGCCCATGGCCAACACCTGGCAGGGCCGCTTTCCCTCCACGGACAGCGGGCGGGACGGCCACAAGGGAACGGCGCCCGTGGGCTGCTATCCCGCCAACGGCTTCGGCCTGTACGACGCGGTCGGCAATGTCTGGGAATGGACGCGCGACTCCTACCAGGCCCGCCATGCGGCAGCGCCGATGGTGGACCCGGTGGTGGTGAGCCTGCCGGCGGCCGGCACCGGCGGCGCGGCGCCGGCAAAAGTCATCAAGGGCGGATCGTTTTTGTGCGCGCCTGATTTCTGCGTGCGCTACCGCCCCGCGGCGCGCCAGCCGCAGGACACGCTGCTGGGGGCGGTGCACATCGGCTTTCGCACCGTGCTGAACCAGGCCCCATGAGAAAGGAGACAGGAATGCTGCAATCCCATGCCGAGATCGCGCACCAGGTGCGCACCGGCGGTTTCACGACCAATGTGCATGACAGCGGCAGCGGCGAGCCCGTGCTGCTCATCCATGGCTCCGGCCCCGGTGTTTCCGCATGGGCCAACTGGCGGCTGGTGATGCCCGAGCTGGCGAGGCGGGCCCGCGTCATCGCCCCCGACATGGCCGGCTTCGGCTACAGCGAGCGGCCGCCGGGCCTGCGGTACGGCATGGATGCCTGGGTGCGGCAGACCGTGGACCTGCTCGACGCGCTGGGCATCGAGCGCGCCGACCTCGTGGGCAACTCCTTCGGCGGTGGCCTGGCGCTGGCACTGGCCATACGCCACCCCGGGCGCGTGCGGCGGCTGGTGCTCATGGGCAGCGTCGGCGTGCCGTTCGCGCTCACGCCGGGGCTCGATGCGGTCTGGGGCTACGAGCCGTCGATCGAGGCCATGCGCGGGCTGCTCGACATCTTCGCCTTCGACCGCGGCCTGGTGAACGACGAGCTGGCGCGCCTGCGCTACGAAGCCAGCATCCGGGCCGGCGTGCAGGAATCCTTCGCGGCCATGTTCCCGGCGCCGCGCCAGCGCTGGGTCGATGCGCTGGCCAGCCGCGAGCAGGACATCCGCCGCATCCCGCACGAGACGCTGCTCATCCATGGCCGCGAGGACCGCGTGATCCCGCTGGCCAACTCGATCACCCTGTCCTCCTGGATCGCGCGCTCGCAACTGCATGTCTACGGCCAGTGTGGGCACTGGACGCAGATCGAGCATGCCGCCCGCTTCGCGCGCCTGGTCGGCGACTTCCTCGCCGAAGCCCGCCCCGGCGAACCCTTTCCACTGACGAGCCCCCAACCATGAATACCGAACTGCAAGAAAAACTGGGCGACGAGCTGTACGCGGCCCTGCGCGACCGCCAGGCCATCGAGCCGCTGAGCGCGCGCCATCCCGGCATCACCATCGAGCACGCCTATGCGATCCAGCAGCGCATGCTGGCGCGGCGCCTGGCCGCGGGCGAGCGGGTGGTGGGCAAGAAGATCGGCGTCACCTCCCAGGCGGTGATGGACATGCTCGGCGTGTTCCAGCCCGACTTCGGCTGGCTCACCGACGGCATGGTCTTCAACGAAGGCGAGGCCATCCCGGCCGACTCGCTGATCCAGCCCAAGGCCGAGGGCGAGATCGCCTTCGTGCTCAAGCGCAGGCTGCAGGGGCCCGGCGTCACCGCCGCCGATGTGCTGGCCGCCACCGAGGGCGTGATGGCCTGCTTCGAGATCGTCGATTCGCGCATCCGCGACTGGAAGATCCGCATCCAGGACACGGTGGCCGACAACGCCAGCTGCGGCGTCTTCGTGCTCGGCGATCGCCTCGTCGATCCGCGCGATGCGGATCTCTTTACCTGCGGCATGGTGCTGGAGAAGAACGGCGAGATCGTCGCCACCGGCGCGGGTGCCGCGGCACTCGGGCATCCCGCCAACGCCGTGGCCTGGCTGGCCAACACCCTGGGGCGGCACGGCATCGCGCTCGAAGCGGGCGAGGTGATCCTGTCCGGATCGCTGGCTGCGATGGTGCCGGTCAAGGCCGGCGACAGCCTGCGCGTGAGCATTGGCGGCATCGGCGGCTGCTCGGTGCGCTTCATCTGATTCAAGGAGACAAGGCAATGAGCCAGAAAATCAAATGCGCCCTGATCGGGCCCGGCAACATCGGCACCGACCTGCTCGCCAAGCTGCGGCGCAGCGCCGTGCTCGAACCCGTGTGGATGGTGGGCATAGACCCGGCCTCCGACGGCCTGCAGCGCGCCCGCGAGATGGGCATCAAGACCACCGCCGACGGCGTGGACGGCCTGGTGCCGCACATGCGGGCGGACGGCGTGCAGATCGTCTTCGACGCCACCAGCGCCTACGTGCACGCCGAGAACTCGCGCAAGGTCAACGAACAGGGCGCGCTGATGATCGATCTCACGCCCGCGGCCATAGGCCCGTACTGCGTGCCGCCGGTCAACCTGCGCCAGCACCTGGGCGGGCGCGCGATGAACGTCAACATGGTCACCTGCGGCGGCCAGGCCACCATTCCCATGGTGGCGGCGGTCAGCCGGGTGCAGCCGGTCGCCTACGGCGAGATCGTCGCCACCGTGTCCTCCAAGTCGGTGGGCCCGGGCACGCGCAAGAACATCGACGAATTCACCCGCACCACCGCCGGCGCGGTCGAGAAGGTCGGCGGCGCGAAGCAGGGCAAGGCCATCATCGTCATCAACCCGGCCGAGCCGCCGCTGATCATGCGCGACACGGTGCACTGCCTCACCGAGGGCGCGCCCGACCGCGAGGCCATCACCGCCTCGGTGCACGACATGCTGCGCGAAGTGCAGCAATACGTGCCCGGCTACCGCCTGGTCAACGGCCCGGTGTTCGACGGCAACCGCGTCTCCATCTTCCTGGAGGTCGAGGGCCTGGGCGACTACCTGCCCAAGTACGCGGGCAATCTCGACATCATGACCGCCGCCGCCGCGCGTACCGCTGAAATGTTCGCCGAGGAAATCCTCAAGGGCGAACTCGTCCTCGAACCCATTGCCGCCTGAAGGAGACACGCCATGACACTCAAGGGCAAGAACATCACCGTGCACGACATGACGCTGCGCGACGGCATGCACCCCAAGCGCCACCTGATGACGCTCGAACAGATGAAGAGCGTGGCCCAGGGCCTGGACGCGGCCGGCGTGCCGCTGATCGAGGTCACCCATGGCGACGGCCTGGGCGGCGCCTCGGTCAACTACGGCTTTCCCGCGCACAGTGACGAGCAATACCTGGGCAGCGTCATCCCGCTGATGAAGCGCGCCCGGGTCTCGGCCCTGCTGCTGCCCGGCATTGGCACGGTGGACCACCTGAAGATGGCGCACGGGCTGGGCGTGTCCACCATCCGCGTGGCCACGCACTGCACCGAGGCCGACGTCAGCGAGCAGCACATCGCCATGGCCCGCAAGCTCGGCATGGACACCGTGGGCTTTCTGATGATGGCCCACATGAACAGCGCCGAGGGCCTCGTGAAGCAGGCGCGGCTCATGGAGGGCTATGGCGCCAACTGCATCTACGTCACCGACTCGGCCGGCTACCTGCTGCCCGACCAGGTCAAGGAGCGCATCGCCGCGGTGCGCGCCGCGCTCAGGTCCGAAACCGAGCTGGGCTTCCACGGCCACCACAACCTCGCCATGGGCGTGGCCAACTCCATCGCCGCGGTCGAGGCCGGGGCCAACCGCATCGACGCGGCGGCGGCCGGCCTGGGCGCGGGCGCGGGCAATACGCCGATGGAGGTGCTGGTGGCCGTCTGCGACCGCATGGGAATCGAGACCGGCGTCGACGTCTGGAAGATCCAGGACGTGGCCGAGGACCTGGTCGTGCCGCTGATGGACTTTCCCATCCGCATCGACCGCGACGCGCTCACCCTCGGCTATGCCGGCGTGTACGGCAGTTTCCTGCTGTTCGCCAAGCGCGCGGAGAAGAAATACGGCGTGCCCGCGCGCGACCTGCTCGTCGAGCTGGGCCGGCGCGGCATGGTCGGCGGCCAGGAAGACATGATCGAAGACACCGCGCTGACCATGGCGCGCGAACGCGGCCTGCAGGCGGCTTGAAAGGAGTGCAGCAATGGTATTGAGCCCAAACACCGTCGAACGGCTGGCCGAGCATCTGGAGACCTGCGAGCTGCAGGCGCGCGACACGCCGAAGATCACCGATGAACACCCCGGCATGGACTGGGACGACGCCTACGCCATCCAGGACGCGATCCTGGCGCGCAAGCTCGCGCGCGGCGCCCGCGTGGTGGGGCTGAAGGCCGGGCTGACCTCGCACGCGAAAATGAAGCAGATGGGCGTGACCGAGCCGGTGTTCGGCTTTCTCGTCGACGGCTTCAGCGTGCCCGAGGGCGGCACGGTGCACACCCGCGAACTCATCCACCCCAAGGTCGAGCCCGAGATCGCCTTCGTGCTGGGGCGCGCGCTCAAGGGGCCGGGCTGCCATATCGGCGCGGTGCTCGCGGCCACCGACTTCGTGCTGCCGGGCATCGAAGTCATCGACAGCCGCTACCGCGACTTCAAGTTCGACCTCAAGAGCGTGGTGGCCGACAACACCTCGGCAGCGCGCTTCGTGGTGGGTGGGCGCGCGCTGCGCCCCGAGGCCATCGACCTGCGCACCGTGGGCATCGTGCTGGAGAAGAACGGCCAGCCGGTGGCCCTGGGCGCGGGCGCGGCCGTGCTCGGCCACCCGGCGGCGGCCATTGCCATGCTGGCCAACCACCTGGGGCGGCGCGGCCAGGAAATCCCGGCCGGCAGCCTGATCCTCTCGGGCGGCGCCACCGAGGCCGTCGCGGTGGCGGCGGGCGACCACGTCTGCCTGCGCGTGCAAGGCATGGGCAGCGTGTCGCTGCGCTTTGACTGAGCCAGGGAGCCAGCCATGCCATTTGCACAGATCTACATGCTCGAAGGCCGTACCGAGGCGCAGAAGAAGGCCGTGATCGAGAAGGTGACGCAGGCCCTGGTCGAGGCCATAGGGGCGCCCGTGGCCAACGTGCGCGTCTGGATCCACGACGTGCCCAAGGAGAACTGGGGCATCGCCGGGGTCAGCGCCAAGGAGCTGGGGCGCTGACACCGCGGCGCACGGCGGCGCCGCCGCTCAGTCCGCGGCGCACACCCGCAGCACCTCCTCGCCATAGGCTTCGAGCTTCTTGGCGCCGATGCCGCTGATGCCATGCAGGTCGTCCAGCGTGCCCGGGTTGCGCTGGGCGATGGCGGCCAGCGTGGCGTCGGCGAACACCAGGTAGGCGGGCACGTTGTGCGACTTGGCCACCTCGGTGCGCCAGGCCTTGAGGTTGATGAAGCGCACCTGCTCGTCGGGCCCCAGGTTGGCCGCGGCGATGGCGGGCTTGGCGGCGCGGCCCGACTTGCGGCTGCCGCGCTCGGCTGTGGCCTGGCGCAGCAGCACCGTCTGCTCGCCGCGCAGCACCGCGCGCGAGCCCTCGCACAGCGCCAGCGTCTCGAAGCTGTAGCCGGCCTCGGTCTCCACCTTGCGGCTTTGCAGCGCGCCCACCGCCAGCAGCTGGCGCAGCACGCCGCGCAGCTGGGGCTCGCTGTAGGCGCTGCCGAGGCCGAAGGTCGAGAGCTTGTCGTGCTGGAACTGGCGCACCTTGTCGGTCTCCTTGCCGCGCACGATGTCGAGGATGTGGCCCGCGCCGAAGGTGATGCTGCTGGCCTCGTGCGCGCGGTAGATGGTGGACAGCAGCTTGCGCGCGGCGTCGGTGCCGTCCCAGGTGGTGGGCGGCTGCAGGCAGTTGTCGCAGTTGCCGCACTGGTAGCGTGGCGCCTTGCCGGCGCCGGGATCGCTTTCGGGGTGGGCCGAGTCCTGGTCGCCGCCGAGGCCGTAGGTCTCGCCGAAATAGTTCAGCAGCCGCACGCGGCGGCAGTCGATGGCCTCGGCCAGCGTCAGCAGCGCATCGAGCTTGCTGCGCATGACCTGCTTGAAGCCGTCCTCGGCCGGGCTCTCGTCGATCATGCGGCGCTGGTTGACCACGTCCGACAGGCCATAGGCCATCCAGGCGTCGGCGGCCAGGCCGTCGCGGCCGGCGCGGCCGGTCTCCTGGTAGTAGCCCTCGATGTTCTTGGGCATGTCCAGGTGGGCGACGAAGCGCACGTCCGGCTTGTTGATGCCCATGCCGAAGGCGATGGTGGCGACGATGACGATGCCTTCCTCGCGCAGGAAGCGGTCCTGGTGCTGCTGGCGCACATGGCTGGGCAGGCCCGCGTGGTAGGGCAGGGCCGACAGGCCGGCATCGGCCAGCTGCTGCGCCACCTCTTCGACGCGCTTGCGCGACTGGCAGTAGACCACGCCGGCCTCGCCCTCGTGCTCGCGTTCGATGAAGCGCAGCAGCTGCGCGGCGGCATCCTTCTTCTCGACGATGGTGTACTTGATGTTGGGCCGGTCGAAGCTGCTGACGAACTGCCGCGCATCTTCCAGCTGCAGCCGCTCGACGATGTCGGCCCGGGTGAGCGCATCGGCGGTGGCGGTGAGGGCGATGCGCGGCACGCCGGCATAGCGCTGGTGCAGCACCGTCAGCTCACGGTATTCGGGGCGGAAGTCGTGGCCCCACTGGCTCACGCAGTGCGCCTCGTCGATGGCGAACAGCGACAGCTTGCCCTGCGCGCGCAGCTCGTCCAGCAGGCCCAGCATGCGCGGGGTGTTGAGCCGCTCGGGCGCCACGTACAGCAGCGTGAGGCCGCCGCTCATCAGCTGCAGCTCCACGTCGCGGGTCTGCTCGTAGCTGAGCGTGGAGTTCAGGTAGGCCGCCTCCACGCCGATCTCGTGCATCGCGCTGACCTGGTCGTGCATCAGCGCGATCAGCGGCGACACCACCAGCGTCACGCCCAGGCCCTGCTGCTGGCGCACGATGGCCGGCACCTGGTAGCACAGGCTCTTGCCGCCGCCGGTGGGCATCAGCACCAGCGCATCGCCGCCGGCCACCAGGTGTTCCACGATGGCCTGCTGCGGGCCGCGGAAATGCTCGTAGCCGAAGGCGTCTTGCAGGACGGTGTGCGCCAGGGATTTACTCATGAATGGATAGCTTTCAGCGCCTTGGTATCAGGCTCGTGCCAAGCGCTGAAGCCCTGTTGGGTTGAGATCAAGAAAAACCGCTCAGCGCCGCTGCAGCGCCCGCTCCACGAAGTCGAGCCGGTCCTGGCCCCAGAAGCGTTCGCCGTCCAGTACGAAGATCGGTGAGCCGAAGATGCCCTTGGCCACGGCCTCGTCGCTGTAGCGGCGGTAGCTGGCCTGGGTGTCGGGCGAGTCTTCCAGCGCTTGCAGCGCAGCGCCATCATAGCCGGCGGCGTTGGCGACGGCGATCCGGACCTCGGCCTGCGAGGTGTCCTGCTCCTCGGCCCACAGCGCGCGCAGGAGCGCCTGCGACAGCGGCTGGGCGTCGAGCCCCTGGTTCTGCGCGGCGATCACCATCCAGCCCGGCTTCTTGTTCCAGGCGGGGTCGGTGGGTGCGCCCTTGGGGTAGTAGCGGGGCTCCAGGTTCAGCGGCATGCCCAGGTGCTGGCGCCAGCGGTCCAGCTCCAGCGCATGGTAGCTGCGGCGCGCCTCGGGCCGGGTCTTGAGCGGGATGCCGCCGGTCTGCGGCACCACCGCCTGGAAGTCATAGGGCTTGAGCAGCAGTTTCACGCCATGGCGGCGCACCAGCTCCTGCACGCGCGGCCCGGCAAAATAGGCCCAGGGCGACGACAGGGTGTAGAAGAGTTCGAGCTCGGTCATCCTCCGATTATCTTTGCATCGGGGCTGGCGGTACCGGTGTTCTGGTGCTTGCTGCACCGTGAAACCTGGTTACAAGCTCTGCACGAGGGACGTTGATGTAACAGCCTGGCAGGCTAGACTGCAGTCCTGTCCAACAGCCTGGGAGCTGTCCATGATGAAGTTGTCTCTGCGTTCCATCTCGGCGGCGGCGCTGCTGGCGGCGCTGGCCGGCGGCCTGCCGGCCCATGCGGCGGGCCTGGGGCTGGGCGTGCCGACCGCTGCCGACGCAGGGATGGATGCCGCAGGCCCGGCCTGGGGCCAGGGCGCCGGCGCCACGGGCAAGACCGATGCCCGGGGGCGCGCTGCGGCGCAGGGTGGCGCGGCCTCGGCGCGCGGCCAGGCGGCGGCCGATGCCGGGCGCAAGGCGGCGGGCCCGGCCCAGCGCAGCCTGGCCGGGCTGCAAGGCGTCGCGCTGTCGCCGGCCGATACCACCGCCCGCGTGCGTGTGCGGGGGCAGCCGGGTTTGGGGTTGAGTGTGCGCTAACTTCTGCTGCGGCCTCCCGCATTGAGCGGGTGGCTGCTGGTTACTGGATGCTGATGTGGGCGGCCTTCACCACCTCGGCCCATTTGAGGCGGTTGTCGTGCACCGTCTGCTTGAACTGCGCCGGGCTCTCCAGGCGCACGGTGTTGCCCATCTGCTCCAGCCGCTGCCTGACATCCGGCTGCTGCAGCACCTTTTGCACGGCGGCATTGAGCCGGGCCACGATGGCCGCATCCGTGTCCTTGGGTGCGAAGATGCCGAACCAGATCGAGCTGTCGAAGCCCTTGCTGCCGGGCAGGCCGCTGGCGGCGATGGTGGGCACCTCGGGCACGGCCGCCACCGGTTTGGCGGTGGTCACGCCCAGCAGGCGCACCTTGCCGTCCTTGTAGTGCGGCAGCACGGTCTGCACCTGGTTCATGATGCAGCAGGTCTCGCCGCGCACCACCGAGAGGATCGCCTCCGGGCCGCCCTTGTAGGGGACGTGGATCATGTCCAGCCCCAGGCGGTGGTTGAATTCGGCAAACGCCATCTGCGTGCCGGTGCCGTTGCCGGTGGAGGCGAAGTTGTACTTGCCCGGCTGCGCCTTGACCGCGCGCACGAACCCGGCGAGGTCGTGCACGTCGAGCACCTTGGGGTTGACGGTGAGCACGTTGGAGACGTCCACCACCGGCGCCACCGGCACGAAGTCCTTTTCCACATCGAACGGCAGGTTCTTGTACAGCGCGGCGTTCACGCCGTGCGTGGCCGCGGTGCCGAAGATCAGCGTGTAGCCGTCGGGCTTGGCGCGGGCCACGTATTCACTGGCGATGTTGCCGCCCGCGCCGGGCTTGTAGTCGATGACGATGGGCTGGCCCAGCTCCTTGGCCAGCGGGTCCTGGATCAGCCGCGCCACCACGTCCACGCCCGAGCCGGCGTTGAAGGTCATCACCAGCGTGATGAGCTGCCTGGGGTAGCCGGCGGCATCGCCGCTGGCCGCCATGGCGGCAGTGGGCAGGGCCGCGCCGATGGCGGCGGCGGCCAGCGCGGAGCACAGGATGCGGCGGGTGAAGCTCTTGGGCATGGCAGTGGGCGTGTGCGGTTCGTGAAACCGGTATTGTGCCCAGAGTCTCATGCCCTGGCGCCATGTGCTTAGAGCTGCCAACACAACCCTTGATACGTCGTTGCTTCGCCTTGTCGTACTACCGTACTGCCTACGGCTTCGCGCCTCGTCTCAACCGCAAATCTTCGATTTGCTGGGTTGTGTTGGCAGCTCCTATTCCCGTGGCGCAGAAAGGGCGGGCGCCGGCTGCGGCGGCTGGCCGCGCAGGCGCCGCACGCTGCGGCGCAGCCATTGCTCCACGTCGTCCACATAGGTGAACACCGCCGGCACCACCAGCAGGCTGAGCACGGTGGAGGTGATCAGCCCGCCGATCACCGCGGTGGCCATCGGCGAGCGGAAGCTCGCGTCGGCCGCGCCCCAGCCCACCGCGATGGGCAGCATGCCGGCGCCCATGGCCAGCGTGGTCATGATGATGGGGCGGGCGCGCTTGTGGCAGGCGTCGAGCAGCGCGTCCCAGCGGCTCAGGCCGCGATCGCGGCGCGCAACGATGGCGTACTCCACCAGCAGGATGGAGTTCTTGGTGGCCACGCCCATCAGCATGATGAGGCCGATCAGCGAGGGCATGGAGAAGCTCTTGCCCGCCAGCAGCAGCCCCACGAAGGCGCCGCCCAGCGACAGCGGCAGCGCCGCGAGGATGGTGGCGGGCTGCAGGAAGTCCTTGAACAGCAGCACCAGCACGATGTAGATGCAGACCACGCCGGTCAGCATCGCCAGGCCGAAGCCGGTGAACAGCTCGCCCATGGCTTCGGCGTCGCCCACGTCGATGATGCGCACGCTGGCCGGCAGGCTCTTGACCGCGGGCAGCTTGCGCACCGCCTCGGTCACGTCGTTGAGCCCGCGCTCGCCCAGCTCGATCTCGAAGTTCATGTTGCGCGCGCGGTCGTAGCGGCTGATCACCGCCGGGCCGCCGGCCAGCGTGAGGCTTGCCACCTCGCCCAGGCGCACCGGGCCGTGGGCGCCGGGCACGGCCAGGCGGGCGAGCAGATCCAGGTCCTGGCGGGCGCCGTCCGCCAGGCGCACCATGATCGGCACCTGCCGCTCGGCGAGGTTGAGCTTGGGCAGCTGGTTCTCGTAGTCGCCCAGCGTGGCCACGCGCAGCGTATCGGCGATGGCGGCGCTGGTCACGCCCAGGTCGGCGGCGCGGGCGAAGTCGGGCCGCACCACGATCTCGGGCCGCACCAGGCCGGCCAGCGAGGTCACGTTGCCGATGCCGGGGATGGTGCGCAGCTCGCGCTCCACCTCGGTGGCCGCTTCGCGCAGCGCATGCGGGTCCTGGCTGGACAGCGCCAGCAGGTACTTGTCGTTCGAGCCGCCCAGGCCCACGCCCCAGCGCACGCCGGGCAGGTCGGCCAGCGCCTCGCGGATGCGCTGCTCGATCACCTGCTTCTTCGGCCGCGTGCCGCGCGGCGCCAGCTGCAGCGTGAGCGTGGCCTTGCGCGCCTCGACGAAGTTGCCCGAGAACGGATCGGCCCCGGCGCTGCCCGCGCCGATGGCGGTGTAGATGTCGCCGATGTGCTCGAGCTTGAGCAGGCGCTGGCGCACCTGCTCGGCCGTGGCGATGGTCTGCTCCAGCTTCGCGCCCGGCGGCAGCTCCACCCGCACCTGGGTCTGGACGTTGTCGTCCGGCGGTATGAAGCCAGAGGGCAGCAGCGGGATCAGCGCCAGCGAGCCGGCGAAGAACAGCGTGGCGCCGATCATGGTGCGCCAGCGGTGGCGCAGGCAGGCCTGCGCGGCGCGCATGTACCAGGCCAGCCAGGTGGGCTCGCGCTCGGGCTTGACCAGCGGCTTGAGCATGTAGGCCGCCATCATCGGCGTCAGCAGCCGCGCCACCACCAGCGAGGCGAACACCGCGAGCGACGCGGTCCAGCCGAACTGCTTGAAGAACTTGCCCACCACGCCGCTCATGAAGGCGGTGGGCAGGAAGACCGCGATCAGCGTGAAGGTGGTGGCGACGACGGCCAGGCCGATCTCGTCGGCCGCCTCCATCGCCGCCTGGTAGGGGGTCTTGCCCATGCGCAGGTGGCGCACGATGTTCTCCACCTCGACGATCGCGTCGTCCACCAGGATGCCGATCACCAGCGACAGCGCCAGCAGCGTGATGATGTTGATCGAGAAGCCCAGCAGGTACATGCCGATGAAGGCCGGTATCACCGACAGCGGCAGCGCCACCGCCGAGACGATGGTGGCCCGCCAGTCGCGCAGGAACAGCCACACCACCAGCACCGCCAGCACCGCGCCCTCGTACAGCAGCTGCATCGAGGCGCCGTACTCGTCGGAGGCGATCTTCACGAAGTCCAGCGTGCGGGTGAGGTGGATGTCGGGATGGTCCTTTTGCAGCTGCGCCAGCGCGGCCTCGACCGCGGCGCCCACCTCCACCTCGCTGGCGCCACGGCTGCGCGCCACCTCGAAGCCCACCACCCGCTTGCCATTGAGCAGCGCGGCGGCGCGCGGCTCGGCCACCGTGTCCTGCACCGTGGCCACGTCGGCCAGCGCGATGCGGCGGCCGTCGGGCAGCGGGATCTGCATGCGCCGCAGCTCGTCGGCCGACTGCACGGTGGCGATGGTGCGCACCGGCTGCTCGGCGCCGCCCAGGTCGGCGCGCCCGCCGGCGCTCTCCAGCTGCACCTGGCGCAGCCGGTGCGATACATCGGCCGCGGTGGCGTTCAGCGCCTGCAGCCGGGCCGGCTCGAGCGCCACGCGGATCTCGCGCGTGGCGCCGCCCACGCGGTTGACCGCGCCCACGCCGCGCACCGCCATCAGGCGCCGCGCCACCGTGTCGTCCACGAACCACGACAGGCCCTCGTCGTCGAGCCGGTCCGATGAGATCGCGAAGGCCAGGATCGGCTGGGCCGCCAGGTCGAGCTTGGTGACGATGGGGTCGCGCAGGTCGGCGGGCATGTCCGAGCGCACCCGGCTGACGGCCGAGCGCACATCGTCCACCGCCTCCTGGATGGGCTTTTCGAGCACGAACTCGGCCGCGATGGTGGCCGCGCCGTCGGTCAGCGTGCTGGTGATGTGCTTGAGGCCCTGCAGCGTGGCGATCGAGTTCTCGATCTTGCGCGCCACGTCGTTCTCCAGCTGCGTGGGCGAGGCGCCGGGCAGCGCGGCGGTGACGATGACCACCGGCAAGTCCATGTCCGGAAAGTTCTGCACCTTCATGGACTTGAACGAGAACAGCCCCGCCAGCGTCAGCAGCACGAAGAGCATCAGCGCCGGAATCGGATTGCGGATGGACCAGGCGGAAAGATTCATGGCCGGTCCTTATTGCGCCGCGGCTGCATTGGCGGTGGATGGCGCGGCCGGGGTCGCGATCTCGCGCACCAGGTCGCCGTCGTTCAGGAAGCCGGCGCCCTGGGCCACGATGCGCGCCTCGCGGGGCAGCTCGGAGGTGATCTCCACCCGCTCGCCCACGCGCCGGCCGGTCTGCACCTTGAGCAGCCGTACATGGCTGTCCGGCTGCAGCAGCAGCACATGGTTGAAGCCGTCGCGCGGCACGATGGCCGCCAGCGGCACCGTGAGCGCGGCGCTCTTGCCCAGCACGAACTCGCCGCTGGCGAACATGCCGGCCTTGACGCCGGCATGGCGCATCGCATCCGGCAGGTCCACATACACCAGCGCATTGCGCGTCTGCGGGTCCACCGTGGGCGCCACCACGCGCACCGTGCCGCGCAGCTGCTCGCCGCTGGCGGCCGTCACCACCGCCGGGGTGCCGGGGGCGATGCGCGCCAGCGCGCTGGAGGCGACCTCGGCGCGCCACTCCAGCCGGCCCTGGCGCACCAGGCGGAACAGCTCCGTGCCCGCGTTGACCACGCTGCCCACCGTGGCGCTGCGCGCCGAGATCACGCCGCTGTCGGGCGCCAGCACCTGCGTGTTGCGGCTGTGCACCTGCTGGGCCGCGGCGGCGGCGCGCGCCGCCTCCACCCGGGCCTTGGCCGTCTGCGCCGCGGTCAGGTACTGGTTGATCTGCTGCTGGCTCAGGGCGCCGGTCTTTTCCAGCGTGCGCGCCCGCTCGGCATTGCCCTGGGCGTCGGCGGCCTGGGCCTCGGCCTCGGCCAGGTTGGCCCGCAGGCGCGCCAGCTCGGCCTGCACGGTATCGCCGGCAAACACCGCGAGCACCTGGCCTTTCCTGACCTGGTCGCCCACGTTCACCCGCACCTCGGCCAGGCGCAGGCCGTTGGATTCCGAACCGACGGCCGCTTCCTGCCAGGCGGCGATATTGCCATTGGCGGCCAGCGTCTGCGCCAGCTCCATGGATTCGGGCACGGCGACGCTCACGGCCAGCGCGGGCCGGGTGGCGGAGGCTTCAGCCGGCGCTGGGGCCGCTGCGGTGGTTGCGGCCGGCGCAGGCTTGCGCAGCTGCCAGGCGGCGGCAAGCCCGCCGATCACGAGAATGGCAATGGCGGCGAGCAGAAGGCGTTTGGTGGTGTGTTTCATGGCGATGGTGAATGGTTCGGTGGCGCGGGCGGCTCATAGCCGCCGCCCAGCGCGCGGTACAGCGCCACCCAGGCCTGTGCGCGCTCGCGCTGCAGGCCCACGCGCGCGGTCTGCGCGGCAAACAGGGTGCGCCGGCCGTCTTCCAGCTCGAACAGGCTGGCCAGGCCGCTGGCCTGGCGCGCTTGCACGGCATCGAACGAGGCCTGGTAGTTCTGCACCGCCAGGTCGGCATCGGCGGCGCGCTCGGCCGTGCCCCGCAGGTTGAGCAGGGCCTCCTCCACCTCGCGCACCGCCTGGCGCACGCTGGCGCGGTACTGCGACACGGCCTCGTCGTAGCGCGCATGGGCCGCCTCGGTGTTGGCGGCGCGGGTGCCGCCGTCGAACAGCGGCACGCTCAGCGACAGCGGGCCAATGCTCCAGGTGTTCAGCGACTGCTGCGTGCCGGCGGCGCTCAGCCGCATCGCGGCGACCGAGCCCGACAGCGCCAGGCGCGGGTAGCGCTGGGCTTCGCTCTGGCCGACCTCGGCGCTGGCGGCCGCCACGGCCAGCTCGGCCGCACGCACGTCGGGGCGCTGGGCCAGCACGCGGGCCGGCACCTGGTCCACCACCGGCAGCGCGGAGGGCGGCTCCACGCTGGCCGGGCGCCGGGCCAGGCCCTGGTCGATCTCGCTGGCGGGCAGGCCCGTCAGCGCCACCAGGGCCTGGCGCAGCACCGCGCACTGGGTGCGCTGCTGGCTGAGGTGCGCCCGGGCATCGGCGGCACTGGCGCGGGCCAGCGCCGCATCGGCCGGGGCGGTGAAGCCGGCGTTGGCCGACAGCTGCGTGAGCTGCGCGGTCTGCTGGCGCGAACGGGTGTCGGACTCGGCCACCGCCAGCTGCAGCGTGCAGCTGCGCTCGGCGTAGTAGGCATTGGCGGTTTCGGCCGCCACCGACACGCGCGCGTCGTGCCAGCGGGCCTGGGCGCCGGCGGCGCGCGCATTCGCGGCGTCGCGCCCCGCGCGCAGGCCGCCCAGCAGGTCGATCTCCCAGCTGGCCTGCAGGCCGGCCTGCAGCGTCGTCATCGCCGGCAGCGCCGACGAGCCGGTGTTGATGCCCGATGCCATGGTGTTGCCGCGCGATGCCGAGACGCTGCCGTCCAGGCTGGGCAGCATCGCCGCGCCCGCCTGCACCTGCGCGGCGCGGGCCTCGGCAATGCGCGCGGCGGCGCTGGCCACGGTGGGGCTGGCGGCCTGGGCGGCATCGATCAGCGCCGCCAATGCCGGGTCGCCGGCCTGTGCCCACCAGTGGGCCAGGCCGGGTACCGTGCCGCCATGGGGCAGGCCGTTGGCCTGTGGCTGTTGCGGTGGCTGCGCCGGCAGCGTGGCATGCCACTGCGCCGGCGCGAGCGCATCGACGCGCGCGGGCGGCCGCCCGATGGCGCAGCCCGCGAGAGCCGCCGTGGCGGCGGCCGCCGCCACGGCCAGCGCGGCCCGGGCCAAAGGCCTGGGGCCGGGGCGCGGCGGGCGTGAAGATGGGGATGCTTGGTTCATGGAGATGGCTATTTTTGCGGATGGTCCCAAGACCACTTGCCGCGCCGGTGCAATCCGGCAGGCGCGTATCTTCTGCAATGTCGGCGCGCGCGTATTGAACGAAAGCGACCTGCGCGGGGAAAGTGGCCGGCGCGGCGCATCGGCTGGTGGGGTTAGCGCCGCAGCAGCCAGTGGGCGTCGGCCGCATGGGCGGCGCTGCCGAGCATGTGCTCGCGCAGCGTGCCGGGGGGCAGCTCGAACAGCGTGCGCGCCTCGCGGCTGAAATGGGCCTGGTCGGCATAGCCGCTGTCCAGCGCCGCCTCCAGCGTCGATGCGTTGGCGTCGCGCATGGCCAGCAGCGCCTGTTCGACGCGCAGCATGCGCTCGACCTCGCCGGCGCGCAGCCCGGTCATGCTGCGCACGCGCCGCTGCAGGTGGCGCTGTGTCCAGCCCAGGCGCTCGGCCAGGGCCTGGCGGGCCTCGCGGCGAAAGCCCTGCTCCAGCAGCGGCAGCCAGTCGGCATGGCTGCGCCGCACCGTGGCCCAGCGCGGCAGCAAGAAGGCCTCGGCCAGCGCGATGCGCGCGCCGTGATCGGGCGCGGCCAGCATGGCCTGCAGCCATTCGCTCCAGTCGCCCAGCGCCGCCAGCCAGGCAGCCGCATCCTGCATGGCGTCGGTCAGCGGATGCAGATCCAGCCCGGTCAGCCAGGCCAGCGCGCCGGGCTGGAAGGCGACGCAGAAGAAATCGGTGCCCGGCGCCGAGCTTGAGTGGAAGGGGTGGCGGTGCGCGCCCGAGATGCCGATCACGGGCAAGGGCAGGTTCACCGCCTGGCCCGCGCATTCGTTCAGCACCTCCGCGCCGCGCACCAGCCACGACAGCCCGGGATAGGGGCCGGCGGGCACGCGCGTATCGCATGGCGCGGTGGGCGGCAGCGCGGCCAGGTCGCGCCAGATGTAGGCGCGCACGCAGCCCGCCAGCGCGGCGCAAGGCAGTTGCAGCGCGGCGGGCGGAAGGGGCGGCGGATGCGGCATGCCGGCGATTGTGCCTGGGCCTCGCCCCGGTGGCGCGCGAATCGCCTACCGGCGGGCTGGATTTGCCGGCAGCGTGGGCGGCGCGTCGCCCAGCCAGCGGCGCGGCCCCGGGCCGTTTTGCGCGCACAGGTCGCCGGGGTTGTGCAGCACGCAGTGGCGCAGCGACAGGCAGCCGCAGCCAATGCACTGGTCCAGGCTTTCGCTCAGCCGCTGCAGCTCGCCCATGCGCTCGTCCAGGCGCTGCTTCCAGACCCGCGACATCCTCTGCCAGTCCGCGCCCGTGGGTACGTGGCGGCTGGGCAGCCGCGCCAGCTGCTCGGCGATCTCCTCCAGCGTGAAGCCGATGCGCTGCGCGAACACCACGAAGGCGATGCGCCGCAGCGAGGAGCGGTGGTAGCGGCGGTGGCCGCTGGCGCTGCGCACCGACTCGATCAGCGCCAGCGATTCGTAGAAGCGCAGCGCCGAGGCCTTGACGCCGCTGCGCTGCGCGACCTCGCCGATGCTCAGCAGCGGATCATCCCCAGTTTTCATGTTGGCTTTCCTTCGTGGCTTGACTTCAAGTTCACTTGAACTTGAAGAATGCAGCCATTCTCAGCGATAGCGCAGCCGCCGGGCAAGCCCGCGGTTGCTGTCCATGAAGGCATGCTGGCCGGAGCGCGAAATTCTTTGGCCGAACGCTGCAATGACGCAGTTGCCCGTGGCCCATAAAGTAATGAGTCTCATTTTTATTGATCGGCATACGCAGGAGGTTTCCATGTACATCGACAGCAGCAGCTATCCCCTGGTCCGCATGGGCTACGAGCGCGACAAGGCCGTGCCCGTGGACCGCTTGCTGGCGGACTTCTCGGCCCTGCTCGATCGCGGCCAGGCCTTTGTCTTCTACAGCGACGGCGACATGTCGCAGGAGGAGCGCTCGCCCGAGGAGCGCAAGCAGGTGGTGCTGTGGATGAAGGCCCGCCGCGCCGAGCTCAAAAGCCTGGTGCGCGCCCTGGTCCACGCCGAGCCCGATGCGCACAAGCGCGAGCAGGCCCAGGCCTTCGCGCAGATGTTCGGCAAGGCCTGGGGCTATCCGATGCTGCTGGTGGCCTCCACGCAAGAGGCGCGCGAGCGCGCATTGCAGCTGCTTGAGCGTGATTGAGCTGGATTGAGGACGAAGCGATGAATGCCGTGGATACCTCCTTGTTGCTGGCTCAGGCCGAGGTGTGGGACCCCGACCAGGTGAATCGCCCGGTGATCGTGCTGCCCATGCACTCGGGCCCGGGGGATTGGGGCATGGGCTTCCATGCCCACCGCAAGAGCCAGCTCATGGTCACGCACGCGGGGTTGATCACGCTGGAGACCGATGCCGGCGTCTGCGTGGTGCCGCCGCGCAGCGCCGCCTGGATCGAGGGCGGCATGCCGCACCGCGTCAGCTGCAGCGGCGCGGCCAGCGGCTACATCGTCTTCGTGGCGGCGGGGGCGGCGCGCCCCCTGGCCGGCCCCTGCCATGCACTGGCCGTCTCGCCCTTCCTGCGCGCGCTGCTGGAGCGCGTGCAGGCCCTGCCGCAGCACTACCGCCTCGATGGTGCCGACGGCCGGCTGATGCAAGTGCTGCTCGACGAGATCCAGGCGGCGCAGTCCGAAGGCCTGCACCTGCCGCTGCCGCGCGACCAGCGCCTGCGCCGCATGACCGGCGCCCTGTGCGCCGAGCCGCAGCTGCAGGCGCGGCTGGCCGACTGGGCGCAGCGCATAGGCATGAGCGAGCGCAGCATGACCCGTTTGTTCCTGGCCGAGACCGGCCTCACGGTCAACCAGTGGCGCCGCCAGCTGCATGTGCTCACCGCGCTGCGGCAGCTGTCCGATGGGCAGCGCATCCAGACCGTGGCCGATGCCCTCGGCTATGAAAGCGCGCCGGCCTTCGTGACCATGTTCCGCAAGGCGGTGGGCACCTCGCCGCGCCGCTTCCTGGCGCAGCGCAGCGCGCCGCCGCAGCCGGCCTGGCCCCGGCCGCCGCCCGTGCCCGGGGCCTGAGACCCGCCACCACCCGTTTTCCACAACGTCTCGCGGGCCGCGCGCCGCGCAGGGACGGCTGTGCCCGAAAAACGCCGCAAAACACCGCAAAACGCCGCAGCACACCGTGCACGGCAGTTTCCTGAAGGAGAGAGTCCCATGTCCGTCTTCCAAGCGCCGCCGCTGCGGCATATGTTGCTGGGCAGCGCCGTCGCGGCGCTGGCCCTGGTGGCCGGCTGCCGCCCGCAGGCCGTGGGCGATGCCCATGCCGGCGATGGCCCGCCACCCGCCCCCGAGGTGCTGGTGGCCGAAGTCGTGCCGTCCGGCGTGCGTGTCTGGGACGAGTTCAATGGCCGTGTCGATGCCATCGATTCCGTGCAGCTGCGCCCGCGCGTGTCGGGCTACATCGAGCGCATTGCCTTCACCGAAGGCCAGGAGGTGAAGAAAGGCCAGCTGCTGTTCGTGATCGACCCGCGCCCCTACCGCGCGGCGCTGGCCAGCGCCCAGGCCCAGCTCGAACGCGCGCGCGCCGCGGCGGCGCTGGCCCGCACGCAGGACCAGCGCGCCCGCCAGCTGGTGGCCGAGCATGCCGTCTCGCGCGAGGAGGCCGACACCCGTGCCGGCACCCTGGCGCAGGCGCAGGCCCAGGTGCGCGCGGCCGAGGCCGAGCTGGCCGCCGCCAGGCTCAGCCTCGACTTCACCGAGGTGCGCGCGCCGATCGCCGGCCGTGCCGGGCGCGCGCTGCTCACGGTGGGCAACATGGCCCAGGCCGACCAGAGCGTGCTGGCCACGCTGGTCTCGCAAGATCCGGTCTATGTGTATTTCGATGCCGACGAGCACAGCTTTCTGCGCTACCAGGGCCAGGATGGCCGGCAGCGCGCAGGGCGGCCGGTGCGCGTGGGCCTGGCCAGCGACGAGGGCTTTCCGCATGCGGGAGTGCTGGACTTCACCGATAACCAGCTGCAGCCGGGCACCGGCACGATGCGCCTGCGCGCGCGCCTGCCCAACCCCGGCCGGCTGCTGACGCCAGGCCTGTTCGCACGCGTGCAAATGCAGGCGGGGCAAGGCGGCGGCGGGCAGCAGGCGCTGCTGATCGACGACAAGGCGGTGCTCACCGACCAGGACCGCAAATACGTCTACGTGGTGGGCGCGGGCAACAAGGCCGAGCGCCGCGACCTCACGCTGGGCCGCATGGTCGATGGCCGGCGCGTGGTGGAAAAGGGGTTGGTCGCGGGCGAGCGCGTCGTGGTTGGCGGGCTGCAGCGCATCTACTACCCGGGCATGGACATCAACCCGCGGCCGGTGGCGCAATAGGCAGGGCAAGCACATGGATTTCTCCAAATTCTTCATCGACCGCCCGATCTTCGCGGTGGTGCTGTCCATCATCCTGTTCGCCGTGGGGCTGGTGGCGATTCCGCAGCTGCCCGTGGGCGAGTACCCCGAGGTCGTGCCGCCCAGCGTGGTGGTGCGCGCCACCTACCCGGGCGCCAATCCCAAGGAGGTCGCCGAGTCGGTGGCCGTGCCGCTGGAGGAGGCCATCAACGGCGTCGAGGGCCTGATGTACCTGAAGTCGGTCGCGGCGTCCGACGGCAGCCTGCAGGTGGTGGCCACCTTCCGGCCCGAGGTCGATCCCGACACGGCGGCGGTGCGGGTGCAAAACCGCGTCAGCCAGGCCCAGAGCCGGCTGCCCGAGGAGGTGCGCCAGTTCGGCGTGACCACGCAGAAGCAGTCGTCCACGCCGCTGATGTACGTGGGCCTGGTCTCCAGGGACGGCCGGCACGAGGCGCTGTACCTGCGCAACTACGTCACGCTCAAGATCAAGGACGAGCTGGCGCGCATTGCGGGCGTGGGCGACGTGGGCGTCTACGGCGCGGGCGACTATGCCATGCGCGTCTGGCTCGACCCGAACAAGGTGGCGGCGCGCCAGCTCACCGCGCCCGAGGTGATCGCGGCCATCCGCGAGCAGAACATCCAGGTCTCGGCCGGCCAGCTGGGCGCCCAGCCCAGCCCCCAGAGCGCGGACAAGCTGCTGTCCATCAATGTGCGCGGGCGCCTGAAGACGCCCGAGGAGTTCGGCGCCATCGTGCTCAAGAGCGGTGCGGACGGCCAGCTCGTGCGCCTGGCCGACGTGGCGCGCATCGAGCTGGGCGCCAGCGACTACACGCTGCGCTCCTGGAGCGACACCAAGAACATGGCGGCCGTGGGCATCTTCCTGTCGCCGGGCGCGAATGCGCTGGGCGTGGCCGAGCAGGTCTACGCGGCCATGGACAGGCTGTCGCGCGACCTGCCCGAGGGCGTGGCCTTCGAGTCGGTCTGGGACCCCACGGTCTTCGTGCGCGACTCCATCAAGGCGGTGCAGCACACGCTGATCGAGGCCGTGATCCTGGTGGTGCTGGTGGTCATCGTCTTCCTGCAGACCTGGCGCGCCTCCATCATCCCGCTGCTGGCCGTGCCGGTGTCCATCATCGGCACCTTCGCGGGCCTGTACCTGCTGGGCTACTCCATCAACACGCTGACCCTGTTCGGCCTGGTGCTGGCCATCGGCATCGTGGTGGACGACGCCATCGTGGTGGTGGAGAACGTGGAGCGCTACATCGAGGAAGGGCACACGCCGCTGGAGGCGGCGCACCTGGCGATGAAGGAGGTCTCGGGCCCCATCATCGCCATCGCCCTGGTGCTGTGCGCGGTCTTCGTGCCCATGGCCTTTCTCAGCGGCGTGACGGGGCAGTTCTACAAGCAGTTCGCCGTCACCATCGCCATCTCCACGGTGATCTCGGCCATCAACTCGCTGACGCTGTCGCCCGCGCTGGCGGCCAAGCTGCTGCAGCCGCGCGGCGCGCCGCGCGACCTGCTGGCGCGCGGGCTGGACCGCGGCCTGGGCTGGTTCTTCCGGCCCTTCAACCGCTTCTTCGAGCGCAGCGCCCATGGCTACCAGAACTCGGTGGGGCATTCGCTGCGCCGCCGCGGCCTGGTGTTCGGGGTCTATGCGGCGCTGCTGGCCGGCACGGCCGTGCTGTTCCAGGCCGTGCCGGGCGGCTTCATCCCGCTGCAGGACAAGCTGTACCTGTTCGGCGGCGCCAAGCTGCCCGAGGGGGCCTCGCTGGGCCGCACGGACGCCGTCACGCGGCAGATGGTCGAGGCGGCCAAGAGCGTGGAGGGCGTGGACATGGTCGCCGCCTTCGCGGGCTTCAATGCGCTGCAGTCCACGACCACGCCCAACCTGACCAGCTCCTACATCATGCTCAAGCCCTTTGGCGAGCGTACGCGCAGCGCCCAGGCCATCAATGCCGAGCTGAGCGCCAAGTTCGCGCAGATCGAGGGCGGCTTCGCCTACGCGCTGATGCCGCCGCCCATCCAGGGCCTGGGCAATGGCTCGGGCTACTCGCTGTTCCTGCAGGACCGCGCGGGCCTGGGCTACGCGGCGCTGCAGCAGGCGCTGCAGGCCTTCCAGGCCGAGATCGCCAAAACGCCGGGCATGACCTACCCGGTCAGCAGCTACCAGTCCAACATCCCGCAGCTCGAAGTCAAGGTGGACCGCACCAAGGCCAAGGCCCAGGGCGTGGCGCTGACCGATCTGTTCCAGACGCTGCAGGCCTACCTGGGATCGGTCTACGTCAACGACTTCAACGCCTTCGGCCGGGTCTGGCGCGTGATGCTGCAGGCCGATGCCGACTATCGCCAGGCCGTGGAGGACATCGCGCAGCTGCGCACGCGCAATGCGCGCGGCGAGATGGTGCCCATAGGCTCCATGGTCACCGTGGTGCCCAGCTTCGGGCCTGATCCGGTGCTGCGCTACAACGGCTTTGCGGCGGCCGACCTGATCGGCGACTCCGACCCGCGCGTGCTGTCCTCGGGCGAGGTGCTGGCCAAGCTGCAGGAGATCGCGCAGCGCACGCTGCCGCGCGGCATAGCGCTGGCCTGGACCGACCTCAGCTACCAGCAGGTGGAGCAGAGCAATGCGGCTGCCGTGGTCTTCGCCATCGCCGTGATGCTGGTCTTCCTGGTGCTGGCCGCGCTCTACGAGAGCTGGACGCTGCCGCTGGCCGTGATCCTCATCGTGCCCGTGTGCATCTGCGCGGCGCTGTTCGGCGTCTGGCTGGCGGGAGGGGACAACAACGTCTTCGTGCAGGTGGGCCTGGTGGTGCTGATGGGTCTGGCCTGCAAGAACGCCATCCTGATCGTGGAGTTCGCGCGCGAGCTGGAGCTGCGCGGCGTGGGCATCGTCGATGCCGCGCTGCAGGCCTGCCGCCTGCGGCTGCGCCCCATCGTCATGACCTCGATCGCCTTCATCGCGGGCGCCGTGCCCCTGCTCATCGGCAGCGGCGCCGGCAGCGAGGTGCGCGCGGCCACGGGCGTGACGGTGTTCTCCGGCATGTTGGGCGTGACCCTGTTCGGCCTGTTCCTCACGCCGGTGTTCTACGTCACGCTGCGCCGCCTGTTGGGCCGCGCGCTGACGGGCCATGCGCCGGCACATCCTGCATCACCCGCATCTCTGGAGGCCCGTAATGCCTGAGACCCGCAAACCCCTGCGCCTGCACGCGCTGGCCCTGGCTGCGGCCAGCCTGGTGGCCGGCTGCGCCGTCGGGCCCGACTTTCAGGCGCCGGCGCTGCCCGAGGCCGGCGCGAAATTCGCGCGTGCCGAGCCCGGCGTGGCTGTGCCGCAAGCCGCAGCTGAGGCTGCTTTCTGGCGCCAGTTCAATGACCCGCAGCTCACGCAACTGGTGGAGCAGGCCTTGCAGGCCAACCAGGACCTGCGCGGGGCGCTGGCCCGGCTGGACGGTGCCCAGGCGCTGCTGCGCGAAAGCCGCGCAGGCCAGTTGCCCACGGTCACGATGTCGGGCCAGGCGCTGCAACAAAAGCGCAGCGAGAGCGAAGCCATGGGCGGGCCGCGCAGCCAGCGCAGCTACAGCGCAGGCTTGGCGGCCAGCTGGGAGATCGACTTGTACGGCCGCGTGCGGCGCAACATCGAGGCGCGCAACGCCGACCTGAGCGCCGGCGCGGCCGACCTCGCGGCGCTGCAGGTGGCCATCGCGGCCCAGGTTGCCGGCAGCTATGCAGACCTGCGCGGCTGGCAGCAGCGCCTGGCCCTGGCCCAGGCCAACGCCGCCAACCAGCAGGACACCCTGCACCTGGTGCGGCTGCGCCTCACGCATGGCAGCGGCACCGAGTTCGACCTGGCGCGCGCCCAGGCCCAGCTGGAGGCCACGCGCTCGCGCATTCCCGCGCTGCAGGCGCAGATCGCCATGGCCCAGCACCGCCTGGCCGTGCTCACGGGCCAGGTGCCCGAGGCCTTGATCGCACAGCTGGAGCAGCCGTCGGCCCTGCCGCAGCTGCCCCCGGCCATCGACCCCGGCACGCCGGCCGGCCTGCTGCGCCGCCGCCCCGACGTGGCCGCGGCCGAGGCGCGCCTGCATGCCGCCACGGCGCGCATCGGCGTGGCCACGGCCGACCTGTTCCCGCGCCTGTCGCTGGGCGGGCTGCTGGGCAGCACGGCGCTGCATGGCGGATCGCTGTTCGAGGGCGGCAGCGCCACCGGCAGTGTGTTCCTGGGCGTGGACTGGTCCTTCCTCGACGTGGGCCGCGTGCGTGCGCGCATCGCGGCCAGCGAGGCCGGCGCCCAGGCCGCGCTGGCCCAGTACCAGCAGGCCGTGCTGCTGGCGCTGGAGGACACCGAGAACGCCCTGGTGCGCCTGCAGCGCACGCGTGCCGAGGATGCCCACCTGGCCCGGGCCGCGGAGCAGCGCCAGCGTGCCGAGCAGCTCGCGCTGCGCCGCTACCAGCTGGGCAGCGTGGGCCTGTACGAGGTGCTGGACGCGCAGCGCGATCTGTACGCGGCCCAGGACGCGGCCGCCGACAGCCGCGCGCGCGGGCTGCGCGCCGCCGTGGCGCTGTACCAGGCGCTGGCCGGTGGCTGGGGCGGGGCGCTGCCGGCCGTGCCGGGCTGACGAAGCCAGGCCTTGGGCGCGGGCACTCGATACTTTCTACAATCGCAGCCCATGAGCCTGCCCCAGTACACCCGCGCCAAAGAGCTTCCCGACATCCTTGCCAAGCGCCTCGTCATCCTCGACGGCGCCATGGGCACCATGATCCAGCGCTTCAAGCTGGGCGAGGCCCAGTACCGGGGCGAGGGCTATGCCGGCCCCGATGGCGCGGGCGAGCGCTTCAAGGACTTTGCGCACGACGTCAAGGGCAACAACGAGCTGCTGTCGATCACCCGCCCCGACGTGATCCGCGACATCCACGAAAAATACCTGGCGGCCGGCGCCGACCTGATCGAGACCAATACCTTCGGCGCGACCACCATCGCCCAGGACGACTACCACATGGCCGACCTGGCGCGCGAGATGAATCTCAGGAGCGCCCGGCTGGCGCGCGCGGCCTGCGACAAGTACAGCACGCCCGGCCATCCACGCTACGTGGCCGGTGCCCTGGGCCCCACGCCCAAGACGGCCAGCATCAGCCCCGACGTGAACGACCCCGGCGCGCGCAACGTGAATTTCGAGCAGCTGCGCCAGGCCTACCTGGAGCAGACGCTGGCGCTGATCGAGGGCGGCGCCGACGTGATCCTGGTCGAGACCATCTTCGACACGCTCAACGCCAAGGCCGCGCTGTTCGCGGTGGACGAGGCCTTCGAGCAAAGCGGCCAGCTGCTGCCGATCATGATCAGCGGCACGGTGACCGACGCCTCGGGCCGCATCCTGTCGGGCCAGACGGTCACGGCCTTCTGGCACAGCGTGCGCCATGCCAACCCGCTGTCCATCGGGCTGAACTGCGCGCTGGGCGCGGCGCTGATGCGCCCCTACGTGCAGGAGCTGAACAAGGCCGCGCCCGAGACCTTCATCAGCTGCTACCCCAACGCCGGCCTGCCCAACCCGATGAGCGACACGGGCTTCGACGAGACGCCCGAGGTCACCAGCCGGCTGGTGCACGAGTTCGCGGCCGAGGGCCTGGTG
Source organism: Comamonas sp. FG99 (assembly GCF_057808605.1). Classification (NCBI taxonomy): domain Bacteria; kingdom Pseudomonadati; phylum Pseudomonadota; class Betaproteobacteria; order Burkholderiales; family Comamonadaceae; genus Comamonas; species Comamonas sp. FG99. The sequence goes on along the minus strand of NZ_JBMDII010000013.1, from coordinate 62,728 downwards.
AACATCGTCGGCGGCTGCTGCGGCACCACGCCCGAGCACATCGGCGCGATCGCCAAGGCGGTGCAGGCCACGCCCACGCGCCGGCTGTTCTATCCAGCCGAGGCCTGATAAAACGATAGCTGCCGGCGCTTGGTTAGTAATGGTTTCAGATATAAAAGTATTTTAAATCAATGTACTGCAAGCGCTGGAAGCTATCAATTTGATGTATTGCCGCTGCCCGGCCGCATACTCAGGGTCTGTGCCCATAGCCAATCCCGGTCGGCTTTTCTAAAATGCTCCACGGCCTGCCGCTGCGCAGGCCTTGTTTTTGGGCCCGATGGCGCTTGCCGCCTGGCAGATGCCGCATGTTTCGCCATGCGCGTCATGCCCCGGGCCTTCGTGGGGACCGTCCATGCCGGATGGCGCCCCGTTTCCTGCGCTGCCTGCGGCAGTGTGTTGTGCCGATGCGGCCTGGCAAGGTGCCGCGCATCGGCGGTCTGTCATCCATCCCCCCTCTCGTTGAAAGGAGTCTTTCAGGATGCGTTTTTCCCATGGCTTGATGTTTGCTTGTTGTGCTTTGGCGCTGGCCGCGGGGCCGGCCGCGGCCCAGTCGTCGACGGTGGTGGTCAGCGGCTACCTGGATGCCGGCGTGTACCGTGACTACGACCACACCACCAAGCTGGGCACGATCCAGCGCAGCAACCTCGCCTTTGCCGGCACCGAGGACCTGGGCGGCGGCCTGCAGGCCACGTTCCGCCTGAGCACGCGCTTCGAGATGGGCAGCGGCGCACCCGAGGGCAATGGCTACAAGCCGTTCTGGCATGACGAATCCACCGTGGGCCTCAAGGGCAGCTGGGGCCAGCTGCGCCTGGGCCGCGCGCTCAGCGCGATGTGGGCGCAGGAGTGGAAGTTCGATGCCTGGGCCAACTTCAACCGCATCGCCTCGCCCGCCTGGCACATGGCCCACTACCTGGCGCCCACCGACCGCGCCAGCAACAACGGCACCGCCGAATACGGGCGCATGACCAACGGGCTGTACTACGACTCGCCCAGCGTGGGCGGCTTCAGCGCCCACCTGAGCGGCTCGGCCGAGCGCACCGAGGCCCAGGGGCGCCATGGGCGCGGGTATTCGGCATCGCTGAACTACGAGCAGGGCCCGGTGGCCGCGATGCTGGCGCACGAGCGCAATGGCAGCGGCGATACCGACCTGTACCTGGGCGGCAAGTACCGCTGGGGCGCGGCGGCCCTGATGCTGGCCTACGACCGCACCCGCAGCGGCGACAGCGCGGACAAGGCCAACATGATCGCGCTCGGCGCCACCTACGCCATGGGCGCGACCACCTTCAAGGCCGGCTATGGGCGCCAGCGCCTGAACGGCGACACCAACCACATGGCATCGCTGGGCGCGGAATACGCGCTGTCCAAGCGCACCATGGCCTATGCCAGCCTGGGGCACCAGCGCTACGCCCAGCAGCCCTCGCGCAGCGCCTTCGGCGTGGGGCTGGCGCATTCGTTCTGAGCCTCAGAATGGATAGTGGCGCTCGCTGGTCTGCATGGTGATCCAGCGGGTGTCGGTGAAGGCGTCTATGCCCTGGCGGCCGCCGAAATGGCCGTAGCCCGAGGCCTTGACGCCGCCGAACGGCATCTGCGCCTCGTCGTGCACGGTGGGGCCGTTGATGTGGCAGATGCCGGCCTCGATGCGCGCGGCCACGCGCCAGCCGCGCGCGGTGTCGCGTGTGAACACGGCTGACGACAGGCCGAATTCATTGTCGTTGGCGCAGGCGATCGCTTCCTCCTCGCCGCGCACCCGCACGATGGCCTTGACCGGGCCGAAGCTCTCTTCGCGGTAGATGCGCATCGCGGGCGTCACGCCGTCGAGCAGGGTCGCGGGCAGCAGCGTGTTGCCGGCCTTGCCGCCGCAGACGATGCTGGCGCCCAGGGCCACGGCGTCGTCGATCAGCGCGTTGCAGCGCTCCACGGTGGCCATGTCGACCACCGAGCCCAGCACCACCGGGCCCTGGCGCGGATCGCCCAGCGGCAGCGCGCGGGCGCGCGCCGCGAGCTTGGCGATAAACGCTTCGGCCACGGTCTCATCGACGATGATGCGTTCGGTGGACATGCAGATCTGGCCCGAGTTGGCGAAGGCGCCGAAGCTGGCCGCGTGGGCGGCGGCATCCAGGTCGGCATCGTCGAGCACGATCAAGGGCGCCTTGCCGCCCAGCTCCAGCAGCGCGGGCTTGAGGTGGCGGGCGCAGGTCTGGGCGATGAGGCGGCCCACGCGGGTGGAGCCGGTGAAGCTCACGCGGCGCACGGCCGGATGGGCGACCATGGCCTCGACCACCGCGCCCGCGTCCTCGGGCGCATTGGTCACGAAGTTCACCACCCCGGCCGGCAGGCCGGCGTCCTGCAGCGCCTCGATGATGAGGCCGTGGGTGGCGGGGCACAGCTCCGAGCCCTTGAGGATGACGGTGTTGCCGCAGGCCAGCGCGGTGGAGATGGCGCGCACCGCCAGGATCACCGGCGCATTCCAGGGCGCGATGCCCAGCACCACGCCGGCCGGCTGGCGCACGGCCATGGCCAGGCTGCCGGGCACGTCCGAGGGGATGATCTCGCCGCCGATCTGCGTGGTCAGCGCCGCGGCCTCCAGCAGCATGCCGCTGGCCAGCTGCACGTTGAAGCCGGCCCAGATGCCGGAGGCCCCGGTCTCGGCCGCCATGGCCGCGGCAATCGCCTCGCCCTTGGCCTGCAGCGCCTGCGAGGCCTTCATCAGCAGGGCGCGGCGCGCACCCGGGCCAAGCTGGGCCCAGGCGGGAAAGGCCGCCGCCGCGGCCGCGCAGGCCCGCAGCGCATCCTGCACGGTGGCGGCCGGCGCGCGCGTGGCCACCGTGCCGTCGAGCGGGTTGCGGCGCTCGAAGCTCGCGCCATTGCCGGCCCGGCAGGCCTGGCCGCCGATCAGCATGTTCTGTTCGATCATTGTGCTTGTCCTTTTCAATCCGTTAGGGCCTGTTCACACCAATACGGGGTCGCGCAAGCCCGACAGGGCTGTCAATGCTAGGCACGCGACGCCGTGCGTGTGCCCACCCGCACAAGGAGCGTAACGACGCAGTGGCGGCCCTGCCGCACTTGCCCGAAGGGTTGAGCCCTCTTGGGCGGTCTGCTGCGTTGCTGTCTCTTGCAAGGTACCTACCTTGCTGCGGGCCAGCGCCTTGCAGCCCATCCCAAGAGGACTCAACGCGATCCCCGTGCTTTGTGTGAACAGGCCCTAGTCCACTTTCAGGCCGATCTCCTGGATCAGCGGCGCAAAGCGCGCGCGTTCGCGGGCATGGTGCTCCACGAACTCCTGGCGGCTCATGTGCGGCTCGGGCGTGGCGCCCAGGCCCTGGATCATCTCGATCACCTGCTTTTGCTCCAGTGCCTTGAGCACGCTGGCGCGCACCGCCTGCACCACCGGCGTGGGCGTGCCGGCCGGCGCGTAGATGCCGAACAGCGTGTCGGCATCGAAGCCGGGCAGGCCGCTTTCGGCCAGTGTAGGCACCTGGGGATACAGCGGCGAGCGCCGGGGGCTGCCGATCGCCAGCAGCCTGAGCTTGCCCGCCTCGACCTGCTTGAGGCCCGGGCCGGGGTCGAACCAGTACTGCAGCTGGCCGCTGAGCACGTCGGTCAGCGCCGGGCCGGCGCCCTTGTAGGGGACATGCACGGCATCGACCCCGGCGGCGCGCTTGAACATCTCGCCCGCCAAGTGAGGCGAGCTGCCCGGGCCCGGCGAGCCGTAGGACAGCGTGCCGGGGTGGGCCCGCAGGTACTGGATGAAGTCCTGCACGCTGGCCACCGGCAGCTTGGGATTGGTTTCCAGGAACACATGGACGCGGGCCACCGCGGCCACCGGGTCCAGGTTCTTCTCCGGATCGAAGGGCAGCTTGCGGTAGATCAGCGGGTTGATGCTGATGGCGCCGCCCGAGCTCAGCAGCAGCGTGTAGCCGTCCTTGGCGGCGCGCACGGTTTCGCCGATGCCGATGTTGCCGCCCGCGCCGGGCCGGTTGTCCACCACCACGCTCTGGCCCAGCACCTGGCTCATGGTGGGCGAGATCGCGCGGGCGATCACGTCGGCCGCGCCGCCGGGGGCGAAGTTGACGATCAGGCGCACCGGGCGCTGCGGCCATGGCTGGGCATGCAGCGCCGGGGCCAGGCCCAGCGCGGCGCCAAGCACGCACAGGAACGCAAGCGCGCCCTGGGCGAGCCGGGTGCGGCGAAGGAAGAAGGGTGTCGGCATGGGCTTTCCTCGTTGTGCTCAGTCGAGCCGGATGCCCGCGGTCTTGATGACCTGGCCCCAGCGCTGTCTTTCGGCCAGCCAGAACTCGCGCATGCGCTCGGGCGTGCTGGGCAGCGGCTCCAGCGCCAGCGCCTCGAAGCGGGCCTGCACCGCCGGCGTGTTCAGCGCCTGCTGCAGGGTGCCGGACCACCGCTGCACCGTGGCCTCGTCCGTTCCCCGGGGCGCGACCAGGCCCTGCCAGGCAAAGGCCTCGAAGCCGGCCACGCCCTGCTCGATCAGCGTGGGCACCTGAGGCAGGCTCTTGAGGCGCTGGGCGCTGGCCACGCCTATCACGCGCACCTTGTCCGCGGCGATGTGGGGCATGCCGGCGGCGCTGTCCACCAGCATGAAGGGGAGCTGCCCGCCAATGATGTCGAGCATGGCCGGGCCGGCGCCGCGGTAGGGCGCGTGGGTCATCTTGACCCCCATCTGCTGGGCCAGCAGCTCCATGGCCAGGTGGTGCGGCGTGCCAAGCCCGGGGGAGCCGTAGCTCAGCTGGTCCGGATTCGCCCGGGCCCAGGCCTTGAACTCCTGGAAGTCATGGATCGGCAGCTGCTTGCCCACCACCAGCAGCAGCGGAAAACGCGCCAGCAGGCCGATGGGCACGAAATCGCGCTCGGCGTTGTAGGCCAGCTTGGGGAACAGGTACGGGTTGGCGGCCAGGGTGGCGAAGTCGGCGGTGAAGACGATGTTGCCGTAGTCGCGCGAGCGTGCCACGTATTCCGCCGCGATGTTGGTGCCCGCGCCGGGCTTGTTGATCACCACGATGCTGCGCTTGATCTGCCGGGCCCAGGTTTCGGCCACGCCGCGCGCCACCGCGTCCGAGCCGCCGCCGGCGGCAAAGCCGACCACCCATTCCATGGGCTTGCCGGCAGCGGGCTGGGCATGGGCGCCGCCCAGCAGCATCTGCACTCCGCAGGCGGTGCCGGCCTTGAGAAAGGTTCTGCGCATCTTGTCTCCGTGTTGTCGTTTGCTTACTCGGGCATGCGCTGCTGCGCAAGGCTGACCAGCCGGTGCAGCGTGCGGGTGACGGGCGTGGCGATGCCGTGCCGCCCGCCGCTGCGCACCACCGCGCCGTGGATGGAGTCGGTCTCGGTGGCGCGGCCCGCGAGCAGGTCCTGCAGCATCGAGGGCTGGTGGCCGATGTGGTGGCGCAGTGCGTTCTCCACCGTGGCCTGCAGGCGCGCCGCGTCCAGCGCGATGCCGCTGGCCGCCGCCACCGCCGAGACTTCGGCCAGCACCTCGTGGATGAGCGCGCGGCCATCGGGGTTGTCCAGCCCGTCCACCGTGCGCCGCGTCACCCCGCACAGCCCGTTGAAGGCCGCGTTGAAGGCCAGCTTTTCCCAGATGGCGGTTTCCACCTGGGGGTCGATCTCGCAGTGCAGGCCCGCCTGGTTGAAGTCGTCGCACAGCGCCTGGAAGCCGGGGCTGGCCTGCCCGCTGCGGGGCATGAAGCGGATGGCGCCGCTGCCCTGCGAGCCGACCCGGCCCGGGCCCAGCAGCCGGGCGGGCCAGGTGGTCACGCCCACCGCGATCCGGCTGGCGGCGGCGAATTCGTGCAGCGTCTCGATGTGGCCTATGCCGTTTTGCAGGCTCAGGAACAGTGTGTCGGGGCCGCTCAGGTGGGCAATGCTTTGCAGCGCGCTGCGGGTATGCGCCGCCTTGGTGAAGACCAGCCAGCGCCCGGGGCCCTCGGCCAGCTCGCCGGCCAGCGCGGCCTGTACGCGGGCATGCAGCTGGCCGTGCTCGGTTTCGCAGTGCACGCCATGCTCGCGGATGGCCTGCAGCAGGCCGGGATCGACATCGACCAGGGTGACCGGGATGCCCGCCTGCGCCAGCCGCGCGCCAAACAGGGTGCCCATGGCACCGGCGCCCAGTATGCCGATGGCGCTGCCCCGGGCTTGAGAGTGCGGTGTGCCGGGCATGCTCAGGCCACCTCCACTTCGAGCACCATGGGGCGCGGATGGGCCATGGCCTCGCCGAGCGCCCGGGCCAGCTGCGCGGCGTCCGCCACCTGCACGCCGTCGCAGCCCTGGCCCCGGGCCAGCGCGACGAAGTCGATGTCGGGCAGCTCGGTGCCTTCGACCTTCTCGCCGTCGCGGTAGCCAAAGACCTTGGAGAAGTCCTGCAGGGCCGCATAGCGCCGGTTCTTGAGGATGACGAAGGTGATGGGCAGGCGCAGCTGGGCCGCGCTCCACAGCGCCTGGATGGCATACATGGCCGAGCCGTCGCCGATCACCGCGATGACCTTGCTGCCGGGCTTGGCCAGGGCCACGCCCACCGCGGCGGGCAGGCCATGGCCCAGGCCGCCGCTGCACATGGTGTAGAAGGTGGCGCTGTGCAGGATGGGCAGGTAGGCCTGGATGGTGGCGCGCGCGCTGGGCGCCTCTTCCACGATGATGCTGTGCGGATCGCGCAGGCCGGCGAGCGTGTGCATCGCAAAGGCCACCGACATGCGCTCGCCCGGCGCGGGGGGCGCGGGCATGGGCGGGGCGGGGCGGCGCGCGGGCGCGCTGCGCTGCACCGCCTGCGGGCGCTGCAGCAGCTCTTGCACGCCCAGGCGGACATTGCCCACCGCGGCCGTGCCCACCGGCGCCCAGGCGGCGATGGCCGGGTCTTCGATGAGCTGGAACAGCCGGGCGCCCGCGGGGATGAAGGGCCCGGCGCCCTCCACATGGTAGGTGAAGGCGGCCGCGCCCAGGGCGAAGATCATGTCGTGGCCGTCCAGCAGCTCCACGATGCGCTCGCGTATCGCGGGCAGGAAGCCGGCGAACAGCGGGTGGTCTTCGGGAAAGCTGCAGCGCCCGCTCATGGGCGCCACGTAGACCCGGGCCTGGTGGCGCTCGGCCAGCGCCACCACGGCATCCCAGGCCTGGGCGCGGTCCACCGCGGCGCCCACCACGAGGGCGGGCCGCTGCGCCGCATCCAGCGCCTCGCCGATCAGGGCCAGCGTGGCGGCGTCGGGCCGGGCCTCGAAACCCACATGGCGCAGCGCGATGGGCTCGCAGGGCTGGTCCCAGTCGTCGGCCGGGATGGAGACGAACACCGGGCCGCGCGGCTCCTGCATGGCGATGTAGTAGGCGCGCGCCAGCGCCTGCGGCACGTCTGCGGCGCGGGCGGGCTCGCAGCTCCACTTCACATAGGGCTTGGGCAGGTCGGTGGCGTCGCGCGAGTGCAGGAAGGGGTCGAGCTGCAGCAGCGAGCGCGCCTGCTGCCCGGCGGTGATCACCATCGGCGTGCGGTTCTTGCTGGCGGTGAAGATGTTGGCCATGGCATGGCCCACGCCGGCGGCCGAATGCAGGTTCACGAAGCTGGCGCGGCGCGTGGCCTGGGCATAGCCGTCGGCCATGCCGACGACCACGGTTTCCTGCAGCCCCAGCACGTAGGAGAAATCTTCCGGGTAGTCGCGAAACAGCGGCAGCTCGGTGGAGCCGGGGTTGCCGAAGATGCGCGTCATGCCCAGCGCGCGCAGCATGGCGATCACGGCATGGCGCACGGTGTGGGCGGGTGGGGAACTCGAAGGGGTGTGCAAGGCGCTCTCCTGGATGCAATGGAGCGCATCTTGCGGTGCGCGATAATTTCCAGCAATTGAATAAACCATCTAAGAGATATTCGCCACATGGATATATCCGGCCTGGACCTGAACCTGCTGCGGGTGTTCGACGCGGTGTTCCGCCACGGCAGCGTCAGCCGCGCGGCCGATGAGCTGGGGCTGTCGCAGCCCGCGGCCAGCCAGGCGGTGACGCGGCTGCGCCAGCTGCTGGGCAATCCGCTGTTCGAGCGCATGCACGGCGGCGTGCGGCCCACGCCGCGCGCCGAGCGGCTGGCGCAGTCGGTGCGTGCGGCGCTGGCCACGCTGGAGGTGGCGCTGGCCGAGGCCCAGGAGTTCGATCCGCAGGCGGGCGGCAAGCGCTTTCGCATCCATCTGAGCGACATCGGCGAGGCGCGCTTTCTGCCGCCGCTGATGCAGGCGCTGCACGAGCGGGCGCCGCGCGTGCAGCTGGAGACGCTGCCCGTGCCCATGGACGAGATCGCCGATGCGCTGGACCGCGGCTCGCTGGACATGGCCATCGGCTTTCTGCCCGGCGTCACGCGCACCCAGCGGCTGGTGCTGCTGGCCGACCACTACAAGCTGCTGCTGCGCGCCGGCCACCCGCTGCTGCAGGGGCCGGGCGTGCGCCGGCTGAGCCTGGCCCGGCTGCGCCGGCTGGAGTTCGTGGCGGTGCGCTCGCATTCGCAGACGCTGCGCATCCTGCGCACGCTGGATTTACAGGCGCGGGTGCGTTTGTCGGCCGCGCATTTCATGGCGGTGCCGTCCATCGTGCGCCAGACCGACCTGGCGGTCATCATGCCGGCGGAGATCGCGGCCGCGTTCGTCGCCCAGGGCGGCTATGCGGCGGTGGAGGCCGAGCTGCCGGACAAGGGCTTCGACGTGGCGCTGCACTGGAGCTGGCGCTTCGCCCAGGAGCCAGCCAATCTGTGGCTGCGGGCGCTGGTGCAGGAGCTGTTCCAGCAGCGCGGCTAGCAGCGGTCAGGGCCGGCGCCCCAGCTTGCGGTAGACGGTGGCGCGGCTGATGCCGAGCGTGCGCGCCGCCTCCATCACGTTGCCGTGCGCAGCGGCCACCGCCTGGCGGATCAGCGCGATCTCCATGTCGCGCAGCGGCGCGCGGGCGCCCGCAGCCAGCGCGTGCGCGGCGCCGGCCAGCACCGGCCGGGCATGCAGGCGCAGGCCCGACCACAGCGGCAGGTCCAGCGGCGGCGCATCGCTGCCATGCTGGCGCGCGGCGTCGAACAGCATGCGGTGCGGCGCGGCGAACAGCTCGTCGCAGTGCAGCGGCGCGCCGGCCGGCGCCGGGGGGGCTGTGGCAGCTGTGGGGGGGGCATCAGGGCCGGCAGCATCTGGCGCGCCACCTGGTTGGCGCCGGTCACCAGGCCGTCGGCATCGAGGCAGACCAGGCCGTCGGCATCGTCGCTGCCCAGGCGCCCGGGCCAGTTCAGGTGCAGCAGCAGCCGGTGCGGCCGCGCCAGCGTGAGCGCGTTCTCGATGCTGCGCGCCGACTGCGCCACCAGGTGCTTGAGCTCGGGGCGCTCCAGCGCGTCGATGCCGGTCAAATCCAGCATGCCCACGCAATGCCCGTCGGGGCCGAACAGCGGCGCGCCCGCGCAGCTGTAGGCCGAGGTGTCGTCGAAGAAGTGTTCGCCGCGGTGCAGCCACACCGGATGGCGCTCGGCCAGCGCCGCGCCTATGGCCGAGGTGCCTATGCTGCGCTCCGACAGATCCACGCCCACGCGGGCGATGGCCTCGGCGCGCGGATCGGACCGGTCCACCGGCCCGCCCACCTCGATGACCGTGCCCTGCGCATTGGTGAGGATGGCGAAATACCGCGTGCTGGCGATGGCGCGGCACAGGCGCTCCAGCACCGGCCGCGCGGCCTGGATCAGCGCATGGTTGGCCTCCTGGTGGCGGCGCAGGGCCGCGGCCGGCACCAGCTCGAAGGCCAGGCGCTGGCCGGGCCGGCGGCCCTGCGCCAGGCAGCGCTGCCACGAGCGGGTGATCCAGGCCTGCTCGCCCTGGCCCGGGGGCTGTGATTGCGCATACCAGGCCTCGACCAGCGCATCGGTGAGCGAGCGGCCCTCGTCCATCACCGCATGGCGCGCGCGCTCGATCTGCAGCAGGCGCTGCCGGGCCAGGGTGTCGGTGGCGGGATTCATCGGGGCGTGGTGTCGTTGTGGGGCGGGGCCGAGTGTCCCATTTTGAGAATTTCCGGCCCGCGGCGCAATCGGCCCAGGGATTTCCCTAGGCCGCCGGGGCGGGGCGGCTCCAACAATGCAGGAGTCCAGGCTCGATAGAAGCCGCCGCCCAAGGAGACCCCACGATGCAAATGCGATTCACCGTGCGATTCACCGTCAATGGCCAGGCGCAGGCCGTCGATGTTCCCCCCAACACGCTGCTGGTCCACGCGCTGCGCGAGCACCTGCAGCTCACCGGCACCCATGTGGGCTGCGACACCGCGCAGTGCGGCGCCTGCACCGTGATGGTGGACGGCCGCGCGATCAAGGCCTGCAACACGCTGGCCGTGCAGCACGAAGGCGCCGAGATCACCACCATCGAGGGCCTGGCGCAGGCCGACGGCACGCTGCACCCGATGCAGGCGGCCTTCAAGGAGTGCCATGGCCTGCAATGCGGCTTCTGCACGCCGGGCATGGTGATGAGCGCGGTCGACCTGTGCCGCCAGCATCCGCAGGCCAGCGAGGCGCAGATCCGCGAGCTGCTTGAAGGCAACCTGTGCCGCTGCACGGGCTACCAGAATATCGTCAAGGCCGTCCAGAAGGGCCAGGCCGCGATGGCGGGCCACGCGATGGCCGGCAAATAAGGAGAAATCACCATGGGTGCCACCGATTTTTCCAAGCTGCCGCACATCGGCGAGGCGGTGCTGCGCAAGGAGGACTACCGTTTCCTCACCGGCGCGGGCCAGTACACCGACGACATCGTGCTGCCCCACCAGGCGCATGCGGTGTTCGTGCGCTCGCCGCATGCGCATGCGGCGATCAAGAGCATATCGACCAGGCTGGCCTCGGAGATGCCCGGCGTGATCCGGGTCTTCACCGGCCAGGATGTGGAGGGCAAGATGGGCGGCCTGCCCTGCGGCTGGCTCATCACCTCCACCAACGGCGAGCCGATGAAGGAGCCGCCCCACCCCATCCTGGCGCAGGGCAAGGTGCGCTACGTGGGCGACCACGTGGCCATGGTGGTGGCCGAGACGCTGCAGCAGGCGCGCGACGCGGCCGAGGCGGTGGAGGTGGACTACGAGATGCTCGACGCCGCGGTGGCGGTGAGCGATGCGAAGAACGGCCCCGCGCTGCACGACATCGCGCCCGACAACCATTGCTACCGATGGGCCATCGGCGACAAGGCGGGCGTGGATGCCGCCTTTGCCCAGGCCGCGCATGTCACCCGGCTCGACCTGGTCAACAACCGCCTCATTCCCAACGCCATGGAGCCGCGCGCCGTGGTGGCCAGCTACAACCGCGGCGCCGACGAGTACACGCTCTACGTCGCCAACCAGAACCCGCATGTGGAGCGGCTGCTGATGACCGCCTTCGTGCTCGGCCTGCCCGAGCACAAGGTGCGCGTGATCGCGCCCGACGTGGGCGGCGGCTTCGGCTCCAAGATCTACCTGTACGCCGAGGACGTGGCCCTCACCTGGGCCAGCCGGCAGCTCAACCGCAACATCAAGTGGACGGCCGACCGCAGCGAGGCCTTCCTGAGCGACGCGCACGGCCGCGACCACGTCAGCCACGCCGAGATGGCGATGGACCAGGACGGCAAGTTCCTCGCCATGCGCGTGCACACCGACGCCAACCTGGGCGCCTACCTGTCCACCTTCTCCACCGCCATCCCCACCATCCTCTACGCCACGCTGCTGGCCGGCCAGTACGCCTGCCCGCAGATCCATGTCGAGGTCGATGCCTGGTTCACCAACACCGCGCCGGTCGATGCCTACCGCGGCGCGGGCCGGCCCGAGGCCACCTACCTGCTCGAACGCCTGGTGAGCCGCTGCGGCTGGGAGCTGGGCCTGTCGCAGGCCGAGATCCGGCGGCGCAACTTCATCACCCAGTTCCCCTACCAGACGCCGGTGGCCCTGCAGTACGACGTGGGCGACTACCACGCCTGCATGGACCAGGCCGAGCAGCTGGCCGACGTGGCCGGCTTCGCCGCCCGCCGCCAGGCCAGCGAGGCCAGGGGCCTGAGGCGCGGCATCGGCTACAGCAGCTACATCGAGGCCTGCGGCCTGGCGCCCAGCAACGTGGCGGGCGCCCTGGGCGCGCGCGCCGGCCTGTTCGAGGCCGGCGAGGTGCGCGTGCACCCCACCGGCAGCGTGACGGTGTTCACCGGCTCGCACAGCCACGGCCAGGGGCACGAGACCACCTTCGCCCAGGTGGTGGCGGCGCGGCTGGGCATAGCGGTGGAGAACGTCGACGTGGTGCATGGCGACACCGGCCGCGTGCCCTTCGGCATGGGCACCTACGGCTCGCGTTCCATCAGCGTGGGCGGCGCGGCCATCATGAAGGCGCTGGACAAGATCGAGGCCAAGGCCAAGAAGATCGCCGCCCACCTGTTGGAGGCCAGCGACGCCGACATCGACTTCGCCGATGGCGAGTTCACCGTGCGCGGCACCGACAAGAAGCTGCCCTTCGCGCAGGTCGCGCTCACCGCCTACGTGCCGCACAACTACCCGCTGGACACGCTGGAGCCGGGCCTGAACGAAACCGCGTTCTACGACCCGACCAACTTCACCTACCCGGCCGGCACCTACATCTGCGAGGTCGAGGTCGACCCCGCCACCGGCCAGGTGCGGGTGGACCGCTTCAGCGCGGTGGACGACTTCGGCACCATCATCAACCCGATGATCGTCGAGGGCCAGGTGCATGGCGGGCTGGTGCAGGGCATAGGCCAGGCGCTGCTGGAGAACTGCGTCTACGACCGCGAGACCGGCCAGCTGCTCACCGGCAGCTTCATGGACTACGCCATGCCGCGCGCCGACGACTTCCCCATGTTCCGGCTCGGCACCGTCTGCACGCCCTGCACCCACAACCCGCTGGGCACCAAGGGCTGCGGCGAGGCGGGGGCCATAGGTTCGCCGCCGGCGGTGATCAATGCCGTGCTCGACGCGCTGCAGCCGCTGGGCGTGCAGGATTTCGACATGCCCGCATCGCCCGGCCGTGTGTGGAACGCGATCCAGGGCAGCACCCCCTGAGCGGCTGCGCCGCTTCCCCCTCTCTGGCGCTTCGCGCGGGAGGGGGACGACGCCTCCGCTGCGGGGCGGCCCTTGCTGGGCGTCCGCCGCTGGGCCGTGCCGGTTTCAGGCGATGCGATTAACGCATTGCGCTGTGAGTTAATTCAGGAGCAAGCCATGTATGCATTCAACTTCGAACGCCCCGCCTCGCTGGCCGATGCCGCCAAGCTCGCCGCCGGCGGCGCCAAGCTGCTGGCCGGCGGCCAGACCCTGCTGGCCTCGATGAAGCTGCGCCTGTCCAGCCCCGAGGCGCTGGCCGACCTGGGCGGGCTCAAGGAGCTGGCCGGCATCCGCCGCGATGGCGATGCGCTGGTGATAGGCGCCATGACGCGCCATGCCGACGTGGCCGCCAGCCCCGAGGTGCAGGCCGCCATCCCCGCGCTGGCCGATCTGGCCGCGCACATCGGCGACAAGCAGGTGCGCGCCATGGGCACGCTGGGCGGCTCGGTGGCCAACAACGACCCCTCCGCCTGCTATCCCAGCGCGGTGCTGGGCCTGGGCGCCACCGTGCTCACCACGCGGCGCGAGATCGCGGCCGACGACTTCTTCGTGGGCATGTTCACCACCGCGCTGGCCGACGATGAGATCATCACCGCGCTGCGCTTTCCCATTCCGCGGCGCGCGGCCTACCTCAAGTTCAAGCAGCCGGCCTCGCGTTTCGCGCTGATCGGTGTTTTCGTGGCGCAAACGGCGCAAGCTGTGCGGGTGGCCGTCACCGGCGGCGGCAGCGGCGTGTTCCGCCATGCCGGGCTGGAGGCGGCGCTGGCGCAGAGCTTCACGCCCGAGGCCGCCGCCGCGGTGCCTATCGACGCCAGCGAACTGAGCAGCGACATCCACGCCTCGGCCGCCTACCGCGCCAACCTGATCAGCGTGCAGACCCAGCGGGCGGTGGCTCGGATGCTTCAAGAATAGGAGCTTTTAGCGCTTGTTGGGTATGGATTTTAATATGAAAACTATTTGAAAGCCACGCCTGTCAAGCGCAAGCAGCTATGGTTTTGATGAACGCACCTTTCGACTCGATCGACGCCACGGCCTGGGCCCTGGAAGGCGTGGGCTACTACGCCGACCGGCGCCTGGCCACCGCCGTCTTCCTCGCGCTCAGGCTGCAGCGCCCGCTGCTGCTCGAAGGCGAGCCCGGCGTGGGCAAGACCGAGCTGGCCAAGGCGCTGGCCCAGGCCCTGCGGCGCGCGCTGCTGCGCCTGCAGTGCTACGACGGGCTGGAGCTGCGCGAGGCGCTGTACGAATGGAACTATGCCGCGCAGCTGCTGCACATGCGCGCCGCCGAGTCCCAGCACCTGCATGCCGACGCCATCGAGCGCGAGGTCTACCAGGAGCGCTACCTGATCCGCCGCCCGCTCTTGCAGGCGCTGCAGGCGCCGCCGCCGGGCGCGGTGCTGCTGATCGACGAGCTGGACCGCGCCGACGAGCCCTTCGAGGCCTTTCTGCTCGAATACCTGGGCGAATACCAGGTCAGCATCCCCGAGATCGGCACCGTGGGCGCGGCCGCCGTGCCGGTCACCATCCTCACCAGCAACCGCACGCGCGAGCTGCACGACGCGGTCAAGCGCCGCTGCCTGTACCACTGGCTCGACTACCCCGAGCGCGAACGCGAGCTGGCCATCGTGCGCGCCCAGGTGCCCGAGGCCGGCGCCGCGCTGTCGGCCCAGGTGGCGGATTTCGTCGGCCGGCTGCGGCGCCAGCCCTTCTCCCATGCCTTCCAGCGCGCCCCCGGCATCGCCGAGAGCGTGGAATGGGCCAAGGCCCTGGTGGCGCTGGATGCGCTGGCGCTCGACCCCGAGCTGGTACAAAGCACCGCCGGCATCCTGTTCAAGCAGCGCGAGGACGTGGCCGCGCTCACCCGCGATCTGGCCGCGCAGCTGCTCGCTCCCGAATCCGCGTGACCATGCAGCTCGGCGACGCGCGCACCGGCAAGCTGATCGGCAACATCCTCGGCTTCGGCCGCGCGCTGCGCCGCGCCGGCGTGCCGACCGACGCCAGCCGCATCGCGCTGGCCGTGGATGCGGCGCAGGCCGTGGGCGTGGCCGACCGCGGCGATCTGGGCGCGGCGCTGGAGACCGTGCTGCTCAGCCGCGAGCAGGACCGGGGCGTCTTCCGCGAGCTGTTCGACGCCTATTTCCGCAACCCCGAGCTGGCCCAGAAGCTGCTGGCGCAGATGTTGCCCAAGGCGCCCGGCGCCGAACCCGCGCGGCGCCGGCCGCGCGTGAGCGAGGCGCTGGCGCCGCCGCGCCGCCGCCAGGAGGCCGCGCACGAAGAGCTGCGCTTCGACGCCGCGATGAGCGCCAGCGAGCTGCGCCGCCTCAGGCACGCCGACTTCAACCAGTTGAGCGCCAGCGAATACCGCCTCGTCGTCCGGCTGGCCTGCGAGCTGGCGCTGCCGGTGCCGCAGCTGCCCGGCCGCCGCAGCCGCCCCGGCACCCGCGGCGCGCGCCTGTACTTTCCCGGCGCGATGCGCCAGGCCGCGCGCACCGGCGGCGAGCTGCTGTGCCTGCCGCGGCTGGCGCGCCGCCGCCAGCCGCTGCCGCTGTTGCTGCTGGTCGACGTGTCGGGCTCGATGGAGCGCTATGCGCGGCTGCTGCTGGCCTTTCTGCATGCCGCCACGCACAGCGTGCAAGGCCGGCGCGTGCGGCGCGATGTGTTCGCCTTCGGCACCGGCCTGAGCGACCTGACCCCCGCCTTCCGCCTGCACGATGTGGACGAGATGCTGCTGGCCGCCGGCGCGCGGATCGCCGATTTCGCTGGCGGCACCCGGCTCGGCGCCGCGCTGGCCGAACTGCGCGAGCGGCATGGGCGCCGCCTCGTGGGCCGGCGCACGCTGGTGCTGCTCATCAGCGACGGCCTCGACACCGGCGAGCCCGAGCAGCTTCACGCCGAACTCGCCTGGCTGCGCCGGCGCTGCCGCCGGCTGCTGTGGCTCAACCCGCTGCTGCGCTACGAGGGCTATGCGCCGCTGGCGCGCGGCGCCGCCGCGCTGCACGCCCAGGCCGACGCCATGCTGGCGGTGCACAACCTCGATAGCCTCGAAGCACTGGCCGCCAGCCTGCGGCGGCTGCTCGCCCCCCATTGACATCAGGCCGGATCTTTTCCACAAGGAGCCCCACCATGGACATGCAAGCAAGCCGCCAGCTGGCCGTCACGCAACAGCAGGCCTGGGATGCCCTGAACGACCCCGAGGTGCTCAAGCTCTGCATCCCCGGCTGCGACAAGGTCGAGGCCAGCGGCGAGCACGAGTACGCCGTGGGCATGGCGCTCAAGATCGGCCCGGTGTCGGCCAAGTTCTCGGGCCGGATCACGCTGTCGGACATCGTCGCGCCCAGCAGCTACACGATTGCCTTCGACGGCCAGGGCGGCGCGGCCGGCTTCGGCAAGGGCAGCGCGCAGGTCAGGCTCACCCCCAACGACGAGGGTTGCGAGCTGGCCTACAGCGTCAGCGCCCAGGTCGGCGGCAAGGTGGCGCAGCTCGGCCAGCGCCTGATCGACGGCGCGGCCAAGTCGCTGGCCGAGGACTTCTTCAAGCGCTTCGACCAGGAAATGCAGCGCCGCCATGGGCCGCAGCCCGAGCCGCAAGAGGCCGCCGAGGGCGAGGCCAAGGCGGGCATGGTGTCGGGGCTGATGAAGAAGATCGGGCTGGGCAAGAAAGACTAGCTATTCCATTGCTAGATCATTCGTGACGCGAAGCCGAGCCGCAGACATTGCTGTGGCAAGGCAAGGCGACAGCGACAAAGTCATGGATGGTCTAGCAATGGAATTACTCGTGCTGCAGCAGCGCGTTGACCAGATCGCGCTGGCGGCTGTGCGGCTGTGACTCCAGCTGCAGGCTGGCCTCGATGCGCGACAGGTGCGCGCGCATGCCCTCGACCGCGGCCTCGG
The DNA here is from genome assembly GCF_057808605.1 of Comamonas sp. FG99. Taxonomy (NCBI): domain Bacteria; kingdom Pseudomonadati; phylum Pseudomonadota; class Betaproteobacteria; order Burkholderiales; family Comamonadaceae; genus Comamonas; species Comamonas sp. FG99. The sequence continues at coordinate 45,754 of NZ_JBMDII010000013.1, read as the reverse complement.
CATTGCCGCTGCGGCACAGCTGCAGCAGCTCCTCATGCTCGTCGGAGGAGCACTGCGGGTCGTTGGACGTGTGGTAGAGCATGGCGATCAGCGAGCTGCGCGCCACCAGCTCGCGCACCAGGTCGGACAGGGTGCGGTTGCCCGCTGCCTCGGCCAGCACCACGTGGAAGTCGCCCAGCAGCCGCTCGCGCACCGTGCTGCTGGCGGAGCGTACGTGCAGTGCCTGGCGCTCGAACTGGATATGCTCGGCCAGCACCTGGTAGTCGCGCGGCTTGGCCCGCGCCATGAACAGGCGCACCACCTCGGCTTCCAGGATGCGGCGCACGCTGAACACCTCGCGGGCCTCTTCCACGCTGGGCTGGCTCACGAAAGAGCCCTTGTCGGGAATGTTCTCGATCAGCTTGTCCTTGGCCAGCATCACCAGCGCGGCGCGCACCTTGGTGCGGCTGACGGCATACACCCGGCCCAGCGCCTCCTCGCGCAGCCAGGTGCCTGGCGGCAGGCGCCGCTCAAGGATGGCCGTGGCGATATCCTGGGCAATGGATTCGACCGATTGGCGGTCGGTGTCGCTGGCTTCGGCAGAGGCGGCCGAGGGAGCGGGAGGCATTTTGCGTGGACGGGGCATGCCGCATTGTGACGCAGATGGCCGGGGCCACCCGCCCGGCTAGCCTTGCAGGGCAAAGGGCTGCAGCAGCCCGGCCATGGGCTTGGCCGGTGGGCGGCCCAGCTCGCCGTGCTTGCTGGTGGCCAGCTTGAGCGCGACCAGCGACTCCACCAGCTGGGTGCCGGCCGTCACACCGTCCACCACGGGCACGCCCAGCGTCCTGGAGATGTGCTCGCACAGGTCGCTCATGCCGGCGCAGCCAAGCACGATCACATCGCTGCCGTCCTCGGCCAGCGCGCGGCGGCACTCCTCGACGATGCGCTCGCGCGCGCGCGAGCCGGGCTCCTCCAGCTCCAGCACCGGCAGCTCGCAGGCGCGCACGTTGGCGCAAAAGCGCTGCATGCCGTAGGCTTCGGCCAGGTGCCAGGCATGGCCGATGGTGCGGCCCAGCGTGGTGACGACGCTGAAGCTGCGCCCGATGAAACTGGCCATGTGCATCGCCGCCTCGGCGATGCCCACCACCGGGCCGCGCGCCAGCTCGCGCGCCGCCAGCAGGCCCGGATCGCCGAAGCAGGCGATCACGTAGCCGTCGCAGCCCTCGCGCTCGCCGGCCGCGATCTCCGCGAGCAGGCCAGGCACCGCCAGCGCCTCGTCGTAATGGCTCTCGATGGAGACCGGCCCCATGGCCGGGCTCACGGCCACCACTTCGGTGCCGGGCCGCGCCACGGCGCGGGCGCAGGCGCCGATCTTCTCGGTCATGCTCCAGGTGGTGTTGGGATTGATGATCTTGATGCGCATGCGGCTCTCTTATTTGCGGTGGAGGATGGGATAGATGGCCAGGCCCAGTCCCATGCCGATGAACCAGGCATAGTTGGCGGCGCCGTGCAGCGCGGGCACCACGACGCACAGGATCGGGACGATGGCCGCGGGCACCATGGTCCAGACGGCGGCCTGGTTGTAGCCGTTGCTGTACCAGTACTTGCCCTGGCGGCTCATAGTGTAGAGCTCGTCGACCACCACATGGCCCTTGCGCACCAGGTAGAAGTCGGCGATCAGGATGCCGAACAGCGGGCCGATGAACGAGCCCAGGATGTCCAGCGTGTAGTGGATCACCTCGGGGTTGTTATACAGGTTCCAGGGCGTGATGAAGATCGAGCCCACGGCGGCGATCATGCCGCCCGTGCGCCAGCTGATGTGCTGCGGAGCCACGTTGGAGAAGTCGAACGCCGGCGACACGAAGTTGGCCACGATGTTGATGCCGATGGTGGCGATCATGAAGGTCAGCGCGCCCAGCACCACGGCAGTGGTGCTGTCGATCCGGCTGACGGTGTGCACCGGGTCGGTGACCAGTTCGCCAAACACGGGAACGGTGGCTGCCGAGGTAATCACCGTGAGCAGCGAGAAGAACACGAAATTCACCGGCAGGCCCCAGAAATTGCCTTTCTTCACGGCGCCGAAGTCCTTGCCGTAGCGTGAGAAGTCGCCGAAGTTGAGCATCGGGCCGCTGAAATAGCTCACCACCAGCGCAATGGCCGACAGCATCACGGGCAGCGCGTTCCAGCCCTGGTAGCGCACGCCGCCCAGGTTCAGGTCGATGTTCTCCCAGCCCGCCTTCCAGACCAGCCAGCCGCACAGCACCATCATCACCACGTACACGCCGGGCCCGGCCCAGTCGATGAACTTGCGGATGGCCTCCATGCCGTGCCAGAACACCAGGGCCTGCAGCACCCACATCACCATGAACGACACCCAGCCCAGCGTGGACAGGCCCGCGAAGCCGTGCAGCTCCACCAGCGAGTAGGGCCCGAGCTGCGGAAAGAAGTGCAGCGCCAGCACCATGAAGGCGGCGGACGCCAGGTAGGTCTGGATGCCGTACCAGGCCACCGCGATCAGGCCGCGGATGATGGCGGGAATGTTGGCGCCTTTCACCCCGAATGCCGCGCGGCAGATCACCGGATAGGGCGTGCCCGTCACCTGGCTGGGCTTGGCCACCAGGTTGCAGAAGTACTGCACGATGACGATGCCCACCAGCAGCGCCACCAGCACCTGCCAGCTCGTCAGCCCGAGCGAGAACAGGCTGCCCGCGGTGATGTAGCCGCCCACGCTGTGCACATCCGCCATCCAGAAGGCAAAGAAGTTGTACTGCCCCCAGGTCTGCTGCTTGAGCGGGGCCAGGTCTTCATTGGTCAGCGCCGGGTCGTAGCCCGGCTTGATCAGCGCATTGGAGTCGGCGTGGTCGCCGTGCGCCGGCAGCGGCATATCGGCGGGCATCTCTAGGGTGCTCATGGGTGTCTCCTGTGTGTTGGCTTGCACAAAGAACCAGATCCGGCCGCCCGGCATGCAATGCATGGAACAGGTGGCATTTAATGGATACGTTATTTGTATACAAAAATAGGATTCAAACAAGTGCACGGCATGGCCGGGAAGTCGGGGTATTCCCTTGAGGCAGGGTAATCCTTAGATGGGAAGTGCCATACTGGAAACTTCGCATTCAGCTATAAAACGAGTAGCTGAAAATGAGGCAAATGAAGGCTGCAACGGCTATGCAATAGGAGCTGTCTGCGGTACGGTGACGCTATGGAAAACCTTGATGTGATGGTGCTGCGCCAGTTGCGCGACTGGCGCCAGGCCGGGCGGCGGGCGCTGCTGGCCACGGTGGTGCGTACCTGGGGCTCATCGCCCCGGCCCATTGGCTCGATCATGGCGCTGTGCGAGGACGGCGCGGTGGTCGGCTCGGTATCGGGCGGCTGCATCGAGGACGACCTGATCTACCGCTTCACGCAGGCCTATGCGCAGGCGGCCCCGGCGCAGGCCGGCAACGCCCACACCATGCCCTCGGGCGCGCCCGGCTTCGTCAAGTACGGCATCACCGCCGACGAGGCGCACCGCTTCGGCCTGCCCTGCGGCGGCACGCTGGAGCTGCTGCTCGAATACGATCCCGACGCGGCCAGCCTGGCCGAGCTGGTGCGGCTGCTCGCGGCCGGCCGGCTGGTGCAGCGCCGCGTGTGCCTGGCCGACGGCGCGGTGCAGCTCGCCGAGGCCGCCGCGCCCGAGGCGCTGGCGCTCTCGGGCACCGAGCTGGCCAACACCTTCGGCCCCGAATACCGCATGCTGTTGATCGGCGCCGGCCAGCTGACCGAATACCTGGCCACGATGGCGCTGTTCTCGGGCTTCGCGGTCACCGTCTGCGACCCGCGCGAGGAATACCGCGGCGCCTGGCGCGTGGCCGGCGCCACCGTGGTGGCCGACATGCCCGACGACGTGGTGCTGGCCTTCAGGCCCGACCGGCGCAGCTGCGTGGTGGCGCTCACCCACGACCCCAAGCTCGACGACCTGGCGCTGCTGGAGGCGCTCAAGACCGAGGCCTTCTACGTGGGCGCCATCGGCTCGCGCCGCAACAACGAGGCGCGCCACCAGCGCATGATCGAACACTTCGAGCAGACCGAGCAAAGCCTGGCGCGCCTGCGCGGCCCCATCGGCATCTACATCGGCAGCAAGACGCCGCCCGAGATCGCGGTCAGCGTGATGGCCGAGATCCTGGCGGTGAAGAACGGCGTCGCGCTGCCGCGCGACGTGGACGTGACCCAGGCCAAGAACGAGCGCGAGCTGCCGCCGAACGATCCGGGGCTGCTGGTGTGCGGGTTGCGCTAGGCGCGAAAGCCGCAAAACGCAAGGCGCTCGACCCCCCTACAGCTCCATCCCCGCCTCGCTCATGCGCCGCGCATAGACGCTGAGCACCACGCGCTCGGAGTGGTTGAGGTAGTCGAGCATCTGCTCGGCGGCGCGGGCCATGTCGCCGGCCTCGAAGCGTTCGAGGATCGCGGCGTTCATCTCGATGTAGGGCGCGTGCAGGAATTCGGCATTGCTCAGCATGCCAAAGGCCAGCCGCAGCTCCACCAGGAGGTGCGAGAACAAGGTGTTCAGCCGCTCGCTGTCGGCCAGCGCGACCACGCCCTTGTGAAAGCGCATGTTCGCGGTGCCCACTTCGGTCCACCGGCCTGCCTCGCGCAGCTGGAGTTGCTCGGCCACCGCCTCGCGCATCTGCTCGCGCGCCGGATGCTGCGGTATCGCCTGCGCCAGCGACTGGCACTCGACCATGCGGCGCACGCGGTAGATGTCCATGATCGACGCCATGCTGGGGATGGCCACGAACACGCCGCGGTTGGGCACGTGGCGCAGCAGCCCCTCCTTGGTCAGCAGGCGGAACACCTCGCGCAGCGTGTTGCGCGAGATCTCCAGGCTTTCGCTCAGCGCCACTTCCGACAGGCGCTGGCCGGGTTCGAACTCGCCGCGCACGATCTGCTGGCGGATCTGTTCGGCGACGCGGTCGTTCAGGGTGGGGGCGGACATGGGCGCGAATCTCCGGTGGCAAGGGGCGCCGCCATCATACCGGCGCCCAATCCAGGGCATCGATCTTGCCTGATGAACAAAAACTAGGGTTTTTTCGGATGTTTTGCGGATGTTTGTATGGCTAAATTCTAATATTGTTGAACAAAATGGCAATTTGAGTGCATGCTTGAGATTGTTTGTTGAACAAAAGAGAGGCCCAGGCCTTTCATTCCTTGGTCGGCGCGCCGCGTTGCAAGCGGTGCTCAGGAGAATTCGATATGGATACCCATCTGGTCAATCTGTGGCCCCTTGTGGGCGTGGCAGTCATCATTGCGGGCTTCGTGCTGCGCTTCAATCCGTTTGTGGTGGTCGTGGCCACCGCGCTGGTGACGGCGGCGGTGGCGGGCTTCCCGGTGCAGAAGATCCTCGCAACCATCGGCACCGGTTTCGTGAAGACGCGCAACCTGCCGCTCATCATCATCCTGCCGCTGGCGGTGATCGGCCTGCTGGAGCGCCACGGCCTGCGCCAGCATGCGCAGAACTGGATCGGCAAGGTCAAGTCGGCGACGGCGGGGCGGCTGCTCATCGTCTACCTGGCGGCGCGCGAGCTGACGGCGGCGGTGGGGCTGACCAGCCTGGGCGGCCACCCGCAGATGGTGCGGCCGCTGCTGGCGCCCATGGCCGAGGGCGCGACCGAGACGCGCTACGGCAAGCTGCCCGACGCGATCCGCCACCGGCTGCGCGCCTTCAGCGCGGCCACCGACAACGTGGGCCTGTTCTTCGGCGAGGACATCTTCGTGGCCTTTGGCGCCATCGTGCTGATGACCACCTTCCTGCACGAGGCCGGCATCGATGTGGAGCCGCTGCATGTGGCGCTGTGGGGCATTCCCACCGCGATCTGCGCCTTCCTGATCCATTCCGCCCGCCTGCTGCGCCTGGACCGCGCGATCGAGCGCGACATGCGCGCCTGGCAGGCCGGGGAGGGCGGCGGCGCCGCCGCCAGCCTTGCCCGATGACTATCCCCTGCCCGATAACGACCGATAACCACAAGGTGCAACGATGATCTTCTCCATCAACCATCTGTACTACCTGGCCGGCTTTCTGCTGGCCTGCGCCGCGCTGTTCAACCTGCTCGATGCGGGCAACCCCAAGCGCTGGAGCACCGGCCTGTTCTGGGGCGTGTATGCGGTGATGTTCCTCATCGGCGACCAGTTGCCGCCCGAGCTGGTGGGCGCCGGCGTGGTGCTGCTGGCGCTGATCGTGCTGGGCAAGGGCGTGGGCTCGGGCAAGCATGTGGAGCGGGCCGAGGCCGACTACCAGGCCAGCGCGCGCCGCCTGGGCAACAAGCTGTTCGTGCCGGCGCTGACGATTCCGCTGGTGACGGTGATCGGCAGCGTGCTGCTCAAGGATGTGAAGCTTGGCGGCGCCTTCCTGATCGATCCCAAGAACGCCACGCTGGTGAGCCTGGGCCTGGGCTGCGTGATCGGCCTGGCGCTGGCCTGCTGGCTCACCCGCGAGACGCCGGTGCAGGGCCTGCGCGAATCGCGCCGGCTGATCGACGCGCTGGGCTGGGCGCTGGTGCTGCCGCAGATGCTGGGCATGCTGGGCCTGGTGTTCTCCGACGCCGGCGTGGGCAAGGCGGTGGCCCATGTGACCACCACCTACATCAACATGGACCTGCGCTTCGTGGCCGTGGCGGTCTACGTGGTCGGCATGGCGCTGTTCACCGTCATCATGGGCAACGGCTTCGCGGCCTTTCCGGTGATGACCGGCGGCGTCGGCGTGCCGGTGCTGGTGGGCGTGTACCACGGCGACCCGGCGGTGATGGCGGCGATCGGCATGTTCTCGGGCTACTGCGGTACGCTGCTGACGCCGATGGCGGCCAACTTCAACATCGTGCCGGCCGCGCTGCTGGAGCTGCCCGACCAGAATGCGGTGATCCGCGCCCAGGTGCCGACGGCGCTGGGCATCCTGATCTGCAATATCTTGCTGCTGAACTTCCTGATGTTCCGTTGAGGGGAAACCAACCATGAGCACTACCGCGATCGATCTCAACAGCGACCTGGGCGAGAGCCTGGGCGCATGGAGCATGGGGGACGACGCCGCCATGCTGTCCATCGTCAGCAGCGCCAACGTGGCCTGCGGCTTCCATGCGGGCGACCCGGTCGTGATGCTGGCCACGCTGCGCGAGGCCAAGGCGCATGGCGTGACCGTGGGCGCGCATGTGGCCTACCGCGATCTGGTGGGCTTCGGGCGCCGCCCCATGGATGTGCCGCATGCCGAGCTGGTGGGCGACGTGATCTACCAGATCGGCGCGCTGCAGGCCATGGCCCGCGCGGCCGGCACCGAGGTGCGCTATGTCAAGCCGCATGGCGCGCTGTACAACACCATCGCGCACGACGAGCGGCAGGCGAAATCGGTCATCGAGGCGGTGAAGGCCGTGGGCGGCGACCTGGCCCTGGTGGTGCTGGCCGGCTCCAGGCAGGTGCAATGGGCGCGCGACGCGGGCCTGCGCGTGATCGAGGAGGCCTTTGCCGACCGCGGCTACACGCCCCAGGGCACGCTGGTCTCGCGCCGCGAGCCGGGCGCGGTGCTGCACGATGCCCAGGCGGTGGCCCGGCGCATGCTGCAGCTGGCCACCGAGGGCACGGTGCAGGCGGTGGACGGCAGCACCGTGCGCGTGCGGGCCGATTCCATCTGCGTGCATGGCGACAGCCCCGGCGCGGTGGAGATGGCGCGCGAGGTGCGCAAGCTGCTCGAAGCCAACGGCGTGGCGGTGCGCTCTTTCATGGAGCCGCGCGCATGAGCGCCATGCCGATGCGCTTTCTGCCCGTCAGCCATAACGCGCTGCTGGTCGAGCTGCCCGACCTGGCCCGCACGCTGGACCTGCTGGCGGCGCTGCAGGCCGAGCCGCCTGCCGGCGTGAGCGAGCTGGTGCCGGCCGCGCGCACCATCCTGGTCTGCTTCGAGCCCCGGCAGACCCAGCCCGCCGCGCTGCGCCGCGCCATCGAAGGCCTGCGCGTGCAGGCCCGCCAGGGCGGCGGCGGCGAGCGCGTCGAGATCCCGGTGCGCTACGACGGCGAAGACCTGGCCGATGTGGCCGCGCTGCTGGGCATAGCCGTGCCCGAGCTCATCCGCCGCCATACCGCAGAGGACTACACCGTGGCCTTCACCGGCTTCGCGCCCGGCTTCGCCTACCTGAGCGGCGGCCACGAAAGCCTGCAGGTGCCGCGCCGCAGCACGCCGCGCACGCGGGTGCCGGCCGGCTCGGTGGCGCTGGCCGGCGGCTTCAGCGCGGTCTATCCCGATGCCACCCCGGGCGGCTGGCAGCTGCTGGGCAGCACCGATGTGCGCATGTGGGATTTGCAGCGCGACCCGCCCGCGCTGCTGCAGCCGGGCATGCGCGTGCGCTTTGTGGATATTGCATCTAAAAAGATAGCTGCTGGCGCTTTGTCTGCAAAGATTTCAGATAAAAATCACATTGAAATAGAGGCTGACAAGGCGCCAGATGCTCTCATTTTGAGTGTCCGCGCCACGGGACTGCAAACCCTGTTCCAGGACGGCGGCCGCCCCGGCCGGGCCGGCCAGGGCGTATCCGCCGCTGGCGCCATGGACCAGGGCGCGATGCGCCGCGCCAACCGCCTGGTGGGCAATGCCGCCGGCCTGCCGGTGCTCGAGGCGCTGGCCGGCGGGCTGCAGCTGGCCAGCAGCGGCGATTGCGTGGTGGCGGTGACCGGCGCCAGCGGCCCGCTCACCCTCAGCACGGCCGACGGCCGGTGCTGGCCGGTGCCGCGCAACCAGGCGCTGGCGCTGGCCGACGGCGATGTGCTGGCGCTGGGCGAGCCCGGCGCCGGCCTGCGCAGCTATGTGGCGCTGCGCGGCGGTTTCGTGGTCGATCCGGTGCTGGGCAGCGCCAGCACCGACACGCTGGCCAAGGTGGGCCCGGCGGCGCTGGCCCTGGGCCAGCAGCTGCGGGCCGGCATGGAGCCCGCGGCGGCCGTGGCCGAGCCCGACAGCGCGCTGGCGCCGCTGCCCCAGGTGGGCGACACCGTCGCGCTCGACGTGGTGCTGGGCCCGCGCACCGACTGGTTCACGCCCGAGGCCGTGGCCCTGCTGGCCGCGCAGCGCTGGCAGGTCACGGCGCAGTCCAACCGCATAGGCCTGCGCCTGGCGGGCGAGACCGCGCTGGCGCGCAGCCCCGCGCACGAGGGGCAGGAGCTGCCCAGCGAAGGCACCGCGCTGGGCGCGATCCAGGTGCCCGCCAGCGGCCAGCCGGTGCTGTTCCTGGCCGACCACCCGCTCACCGGCGGCTATCCGGTGATCGGCTGCGTGGCGCCGCACCACCTCGACCTGGCCGGCCAGATCCCGCCGGGGGCGTGGATCCGCTTCAACCCGCTGGCGCCGTTTGCCGACATTGCAGGATGACTGTCATGAAAAAAGTTTTGATTGCCAACCGAGGTGAAAACGGCCGCGCAGCGGACGTTTCACTACATCGCGGTGCCTGCGCAGCAGGCTGCGGCGATTTCGCCACCCTGTGCTCGTTTGGGGCGAAAGGCTGAAGCCATGAAAAAAGTACTTATTGCCAACCGTGGCGAAATCGCCGTCCGCATCGCCCGCGCCTGCGCCGACTATGGCGTGCAGTCCGTCGCCGTGTACGCCAATGCCGATATCGATGCGCTGCATGCGCGCATGGCAGGCGAGGCCCACGGGCTGGACGGCGACACGCCGGCCGACACCTACCTGAGCATCGAAAAGCTGCTGGCCGTGGCCCAAAAGAGCGGCGCCGATGCGGTGCACCCCGGCTACGGCTTTCTGTCCGAGAACGCCGGCTTTGCCCAGGCGGTGATCGATGCCGGCCTCACCTGGATCGGCCCCAGGCCGGCCACCATCACCCAGTTGGGCGACAAGGTGGCGGCGCGCAAGATCGCGCTGCAGGTGGGCGCGCCGCTGGTCGCGGGCACGAAAGACCCGGTCCAGGATGCCGGCGAGGTGCTGCGCTTTGCCCAGGAGCACGGCCTGCCCATCATCATCAAGGCGGCCTTCGGCGGCGGCGGGCGCGGCATGAAGATCGCGTGGCGCATTCATGAAGTCGAGGAGCTGTACGCCTCGGCGGTGCGCGAGGCGGTGACCGCGTTCGGGCGCGGCGAATGCTTTGTCGAGCAGTTCCTCGACAAGCCGCGCCATATCGAGGCCCAGGTCATCGCCGACAGCCACGGCAACGTGCTCGTGCTCGGCACGCGCGACTGCTCGCTGCAGCGGCGCAACCAGAAGCTGGTGGAAGAGGCGCCGGCGCCCTTCCTGAGCGATGCCCAGCGCGAGCGCATCCATGCCGCCGCGCGCGACATCTGCGCCGCGGCCGGCTATGTGAGCGCCGGCACGGTGGAATTCTTGCTGAGCCAGTCGGGCGCGATCTCCTTCCTCGAGGTGAACACGCGGCTGCAGGTCGAGCACACGGTGACCGAGCAGACCACCGGCATCGACCTGGTGATCGAGCAGCTGCGCGTGGCCGATGGCCTGCCGCTGTCGGTGGGCGCCACGCCGGCGCCTGTCGGGCATGCGTTCGAGTTCCGCATCAACGCCGAGGACGTGGGCCGGGGCTTTCTGCCCACGCCCGGCCCGGTGGCGCGCTTCGATGCGCCCAGCGGCCCCGGCGTGCGGCTGGACAGCGGCGTGCAGGCGGGCTCGGTGGTGCCGGGCAGCTTCGACTCGATGATGGCCAAGCTCATCGTCAGCGGCGCCACGCGCGAGCAGGCGCTGGCCCGGGCGCGGCGCGCGCTGGCCGAGTTCCGCATCGAAGGCGTGGCCTCGGTGCTGCCCTTCCACCGCGCGGTGCTGGACGAGGCGGACTTCATTGGCGGGCAGGGCTTCAAGGTGCACACGCGCTGGATCGAGACCGAGTTCGCGGCCAACCTGGCCGCCGCCGCGCGCGCCGAGCCCCAGCCCGATGCCAGCCTGGTGCGCACCGCGATCGAGATCGACGGCCGCCGCGTGCAGCTGGGCCTGCCGGCCAGCCTGCTCGCCGGCCTCGCCGCGGCCCAGCCCGGCGCGGCGGCGGCTGCGGCGGCCGTGGCCGAGCCGGTGGACGAGCAGGCGGTCACCGCCCCGGCCGCCGGCAACCTGAGTGCCTGGAAGGTGGCCGACGGCGCCCAGGTGCAGGCTGGCGACCTGATCGCGGTGATGGAGGCGATGAAGATGGAGATGCAGGTGCATGCGCACCGCGCGGGCACCATCGAGCTGCTGGCGCAGGCCGGCGCCGCGCAGGCCGTGGGCGCGGTGATTGCCCGCATTGCCTGAGCCCTGGGCTTGATCCCGCCCCCCGGGCCTGTTCATGCAGAACGCGTGGGCAGGCCCTTGTTCCAGGAAAACCCGCGCGCCAGCTGCTGGCGCTGAAGGCGGCGGTGGATGGTGGAGCGGTTGACGCCCAGCAGCCGGGCTGCCTCCGATACGTTGCCGTTGCATTGGGCCAGCACCTGCTCCAGCGTCGCCGCGCTGGCTGATTGAGCGGGCGGGGCCATGCCGGCCACGGCGGCGGGCTGCAGGGCGTCGGGCAGGTGCGGGGTGTCGATCTGCTGGTCGGCCAGCGCTGCGGCATAGCGCAGCGCGTTGTGCAGCTCGCGCAGGTTGCCAGGCCAGCGGTGGGCCTGCAAGGCGGCCAGCGCGGGTTGGCTGATGGGCAAGACTCGGTCCATGCCCGCGAGCATGCGCCCGGCCAGCGCCGCGAGGTCGCTGCGCTCGCGCAGCGCCGGCAGGCGCAGCTCGGCGGCGTTGAGCCGGTACAGCAGATCGGTGCGAAAGTTTCCGCCTGCCGCCAGTTCGGCCAGCGGGCGGTGCGAGGCCGACAGCACGCGGATGTCCACCTTGCGCGGCGCGCGCGCGCCCAGCGGGGTGATTTCCGATTCCGACAGCACGCGCAGCAGCTTGGCCTGCAGTGCCAGCGGCATGTCGCCGATCTCGTCGAGAAACAAGGTGCCCCGGTGGGCCGCCTCGATCAGGCCCTCGCGGCCCTTGCTGGCGCCGCCGGTCCAGGTGCCGGGCAGGTAGCCGAACAGCTCGCTTTCCAGCAGCGCCTCGGGGATGGCCGCGCAGTTGATGGCCATGAAGGCGCCGCCGCGGCCGCTGGCGGCATGCAGCGCGCGCGCCAGGTACTCCTTGCCGCAGCCGGTTTCGCCCTGGATGAGGATGGGCAGGCTCTGCGGCGCCAGCCGCGCGGCCTTGTGCAGCACCTGGCGCACGGCGGCGTCGCCCGTGTCCAGCGCCTGCAGCGCCGGCTGCAGGGCGGGGCGGCCCACGGCCTGCGAGGCGCCCCGATGCCGCGGCTCCATCGCGTGGGCGAACCAGATGCTGCCATTGCGCGCGCGCAGAATGCGCTCTTGCACCGGGCGGCCGCGCATCAGCTGCGGCAGGGCGCTCGGCTCGATGTCGAAGAAATGGGCCAGCGGCTGGCCGCACAGCTGCTGGCGACGGCGCCAGTCCAGGCCGGCGATGGCGGCCAGCATGCGCGCGCCGGCATGCGTCATCGTGCGGATGCGCCCGCGCGCATCGATGCTGAGCGTGGCATCGGCGTCCACGTCGAGAAAATCGGGCGATTGCGCCAGCCGCAGCACCCAGTCGTGGCCGGACTGGGCCATCAGATTGGCCTGCTCCACACGCCGGGCGGCCGACGTGACCAGGTGCAGCGCCATGTGCTGGCTGGCACGCTCGGCCGGCGAGCGCAGCAGCGACAGGTCGAGCACGGCGGCGAGCTCGCCCCGCAGGTCATAGATCGGTGCGGCGCTGCATGACAGCGTGGTGTGGGTGAAGTCGAAATGGTCGCTCTGGTGCACGGTCAGCGCTTCGCCCGTGGCCAGGCATGCGCCGACGGCCGAGGTGCCCGCCATGTCTTCGCGCCACTGCGCGCCCAGGTACAGGCCGGCGTTGCGCAGGTCGCTGGCGTGACTGTCGTGGCCGAGAAAATCCACCGCCACCCCTTGGCGGTCGGCCAGCAGCAGCACGTAGTCCAGGCCTTTGAGCTGCTGGTACAGGCGTTCGAGCCCGCTGCGGGCGATGCGGATCAGCGATTCCGATTCCTCGCGGTGCGCGCGCAGCTGGCTGGCGGGCACGATGTGGGCATCGCAGGTGGAGGCGGGGTCGAGCCGGTGCTGGTCGATGCAGCGCCGCCAGCTGCCCAGCACCGCGCGGTCGCGCTCCAGTCCATGCCGCGGGTAGCCCATGCCAAAGGCTTCCAGCTCCTGGACATGGTCGGCATAGCTTTGTACTGGCATCGCGGCTCTCCTGCAGATACCCGGCCGATTCTGTCGCGCTCCCCCTGGGGCTGCCAATGAAGACATACCCGCAGCGGATGTTGCGATGCGATCGGGCGGACGCAACAGGTGTTGCATCGGCTGCGGCACCGGGGCCGTGTGCCCGGGCGCTGGCAAACCCTGGGTTCCCGGGCCGCATGCAAGGAGGTTGCGCTGCAGCATGGCCGCTGGCACGGGCCTTGCAAAGAGTGCGCCGTGCCGCCGGCTGGCTGGCGCAGACAACCCATAGGAGACACGAAGATGACCGCCACCATATCCACCACCGCCACCGCCCATGCGCAGGCCGTGCTCGACCAGTTGAACCAGGCCCTGGAGCGGCGCGACTTCGCCGCGGCCAGCCGTCTGTTTGCCGATGACAGCTACTGGCGCGACCTGGTGCTGCTGACCTGGAACATCAAGACGCTGGAGGGCCGGGCCCAGATTGCCGACATGCTGGCGGCGCAGCTGGATGCCGCCGCGCCCGTGGTGTTCAGCCTGGACGCGAAGGAGAGCGTGGATGAAGCCGATGGCGTCACCTCCGCCTGGCTCACCATCGATGCGCGGCATGCGCGCGGCGTAGGCCATCTGCGCGTGCGCGATGGCCGCATCTGGACCTTGCTGACCACCATCCAGGAATTGAAGGGCCATGAGGAATCGCAAGGCGTGCGCCGCCCCATGGGGGCCGAACACGGCATCCACCGCGGCCGCAAGACCTGGCTGGACCACCGGGAGGACGAAGCCGCCGAGCTGGGCACGAGCCGCCAGCCCTACGTGCTGGTGATCGGCGGCGGCCAGGGCGGCATTGCGCTGGGCGCGCGGCTGCGCCAGCTGGGCGTGTCGCACATCGTCATCGACCGCCAGCCGCGCCCCGGCGACCAATGGCGCAACCGCTACAAATCGCTGTGCCTGCACGATCCGGTCTGGTACGACCATTTGCCCTATATGCCGTTTCCCGACAACTGGCCCGTCTTCGCGCCCAAGGACAAGATCGGCGACTGGCTGGAGATGTACACCCGGGTGATGGAGGTGAACTACTGGCCGTCCACCAACTGCCTGAACGCCCGCTTTGACGAGGCCGCGCAGGAATGGGAGGTGACGGTGGAGCGCGACGGCCGGCGGATCGTGCTGCGCCCCAAGCAGCTGGTGTTCGCCACCGGCATGTCCGGCAAGGCCAATGTGCCTGCCATCCCGGGCCAGGACATCTTCCGGGGCGAGCAGCAGCACTCGTCGCAGCACCATGGGCCCGAAGCCTATGCGGGCAAGAAGGTGGTGGTGATTGGCGCCAACAACTCGGCCCACGACATCTGCGCCGCGCTGTGGGAGCATGGCGCCGATGTGACCATGGTGCAGCGTTCGTCCACGCACATCGTGCGCTCCGATTCGCTGATGGACATCGGCCTGGGCGAGCTGTATTCGGAGCGCGCCCTGGCCAACGGCGTGACGACGAAGAAGGCCGACCTGATCTTCGCCTCGCTGCCCTACCGCATCATGGCCGACTTCCAGGTGCCGGTGTACGACAAGATCCGCGAGCGCGATGCGGAGTTCTACCGCAAGCTCGAAGCGGCGGGCTTCATGCTCGACTTCGGCGACGACGGCTCGGGCCTGTTCATGAAGTACCTGCGCCGCGCATCGGGCTACTACATCGACGTGGGCGCCTGCGACCTGGTGATCGACGGCAGCATCAAGCTGCAGGCCGGCGAGGGCAAGGACATCAGCCGCCTGAGCGAGAACGCCGTGGTGCTGGCCGACGGCACCGAGCTGCCGGCCGACCTGGTGGTCTACGCGACCGGCTACGGCTCGATGAACGGTTGGGTGGCCGATCTCATCAGCCAGGACGTGGCCGACAAGGTCGGCAAGGTCTGGGGCCTGGGCTCGGACACCACCAAGGACCCCGGCCCCTGGGAAGGCGAGCAGCGCAATATGTGGAAGCCCACGCAGCAGCAGCAGCTGTGGTTCCATGGCGGCAACCTGCACCAGTCGCGCCACTACTCGCTGTACCTGGCGCTGCAGCTCAAGGCGCGCCAGGAAGGGCTGCCCGTGCAGGTCTACGGCCTGCAGCAGGTGCACCACCTGCGGTAAACCCGAATAATGCCCATGGGGCGGCCGTGCCGCCCACCGACCCAACCTTGCAAACCAGAAAGTCCAAGCATGAAAGCAGCACGTTTTTACGACCGCGGCGACATCCGCATCGAAGATATACCCGAGCCCGTCGTGGAGCCCGGCACCGTCGGCATCGACGTGGCCTGGTGCGGCATCTGCGGCACCGATCTGCACGAGTTCATGGAGGGGCCGATCTTCATTCCGCCCTGCGGCCATCCGCACCCCATATCGGGGGAGTCCGCGCCCATCACCATGGGGCACGAATTTTCCGGCGTGGTCTATGCGGTGGGCGCGGGGGTGGACGACATCCAGGTCGGCCAGCACGTGGTGGTGGAGCCGTACATCGTGGCCGACGACGTGCCCACCGGGCCGGGCGAGAACTACCACCTCTCGAAGAACATGAACTTCATTGGCCTGGGCGGGCGCGGCGGCGGCCTGGCGGAAAAGATCGCCGTCAAGCGCCGCTGGGTGCACCCCATCTCCGGCGCCATCCCGCTGGACCAGGCCGCGCTGATCGAGCCGCTGTCGGTGGGCCACCACGCCTTCACCCGCAGCGGCGCCAAGGCGGGCGACGTGGCCCTGGTGGGCGGCGCGGGCCCCATCGGCCTGCTGCTGTCGGCCATTCTCAAGGCCAAGGGGCTGACGGTGATCGTCACCGAGCTGAGCGCGGCGCGCAAGGCCAAGGCGCGCGAGTCCGGCGTGGCCGACCACATCCTCGACCCGTCCGAGGTGGACGTGGTGGCCGAGACCCTGCGCATCACCGGCGGCAAGGGCGTGGATGTGGCCTTCGAGTGCTCCAGCGTCAACCAGGTGCTCGACACCCTGGTGGCCGCCACCCGGGCCTCGGGCGTGGTGGTGATCGTCTCCATCTGGAGCCATCCGGCCAGCATCAGCGTGCACAGCGTGGTCATGAAGGAGCTGGACGTGCGCGGCACCATCGCCTACTGCAACGACCACCAGGAAACCATCGAGCTGGTGGAGCAGGGGAAAATCAACCTGGAGCCCTTCATCACCCAGCGCATCCAGCTGGACGAGCTGATCGAGAAGGGCTTCGACACGCTGATCCACAACAACGAGTCGGCCGTGAAGATCATCGTGCAGCCCAGGATGGGCGGCAGTCGCGCACCAGGCTGACACGCCGGGGGCGGGAGCCGGTGTCAGAATCGGGCCATGCCTGTCTCTTCCCCACCTGCCCTGCAGCGGCTGATCGATCGCTTTCACCCGCTGCGCCCCTTCTACGCCGCCGTGCAGCTGTGGCTGCAGGCCGACGGCCTGCGCATGAGCGCGGCCATGTCGTTCTACGGCATGCTCAGCCTGGCGCCGCTGCTGCTGCTGCTGGTGGGCCTGCTGGGCTGGTGGCTGGACCGCGAATACATCGAATCGACCCTGATCGCGCAGGTGCGCTCCGTCATCGGGCCGCAGGTGGCCGACGTGGTGCGCGGCGCGCTGATCAGCGCCAAGACGCCGTCGCAGGGCTGGATCGCATCGGTCGCCGGGCTGGTGATGCTGCTGTCGGGCGCCACCGGCGTGTTCGTGGAGCTGCAGAACTCGCTGGAGCGGCTGTGGAACCACGGGCTGCCCGGCACCAAGGACGGCGCGCCCTGGTGGTATTCGCTGGTGCAGCGCATGCGCGGGCTGGGCTACATCATGGTGCTGGGCTTTCTGATGCTGATCTCGCTGGTGATCACCACCGCCATCAACCTCACCGCGAAATGGGCCGGCACCTACCTGCACATACCGGCGCCCGCGCCGGTGCTCAGCGGCGTGAACGAGCTGGTGGCGTTTGCGATCACCGTCACGCTGTTCGTGGGCATGATGCGCATAGGCACCGGCACCAAGCCTTCGCTGCGCTACCTGATCGCCGGCGCGGCCATAGGCGCGCTGCTGTTCACCGTGGGCAAGCAGGTGCTGGCCTGGTACCTGTCCACCGCGGCGGTGGTCTCGGCCTACGGCGCGGCGGGCTCGCTGGTGGTGCTGCTGATGTGGATCTACTTCTCGTCGGCCATCCTGCTGTTCGCCGCCAGCTGCGCCAAGGCGCTGGAGAACGCCTCGGTGGCACTGCACAGGGGCGAGGCCGCGCCGGCGCCCGCTGCGACGCAGGCGCAAGCGCAGGTTCAGGCGCAGACCGCGGCCGAGGCGGCCAAGGGGGATTTTCAGATCTGAGGGCGCATGCTGCCGCTGTCCAGGTAGCGCTGGTGCCACGACAGCGCCTCGGGCAGCAGGTGCGGCGTGTGCAGGCCGGCCGATCCGCGCAGCGCGCGCGCTGAATATTCCTGCAGCAGCGGGCGGTAGTCGGGGTGGGCGCAGCGCTCGATGACGAGCTGCGCGCGCTGGCGCGGCGAGAGCCCGCGCAGGTCGGCCAGGCCCTGCTCGGTGACGATGATCTGCACGTCGTGCTCGGTGTGGTCCACGTGCGAGACCATGGGCACGATGCAGCTGATGGCGCCATCCTTGGCCACCGACGGGGTGACGAAGAACGACAGGTAGCCGTTGCGCGCGAAGTCGCCCGAGCCGCCGATGCCGTTCATCATGCCGCTGCCCATGATGTGGGTGGAGTTGACGTTGCCGTAGATGTCGGCCTCGATCATCGCGTTCATCGCCACCACGCCCAGGCGCCGCACCAGCTCGGGGTGGTTGCTGATCTCCTGCGGGCGCAGCAGGATGCGCTCGCGGTAGAAGTCGATGCGCGCGCAGAAGTCGGCCATGGCCTCGGGGCTCAGCGAGATGGCGGTGGCCGAGGCCGAGCGCATCTTGCCGGCGCGGATCAGCTCCAGCATGCCGTCCTGCAGCACCTCGGTGTAGCCGGTGAGCCCCTCGAACGGCCCGTGCAGCAGCCCGGCCAGCACCGCGTTGGCCACGTTGCCCACGCCGGACTGCAGCGGCAGCAGCCCGGCGGGCAGCCGGCCCTGGCGCACCTCGTGCTGCAGGAAGTCGATGATGTGCGCAGCGATCTGCTCGGACACCGCGTCCGGCGGCGCGAACTTGGAATTGCGGTCGCTCTGGTGCGTATGCACCACCGCGATCACCTTGGCCGGGTCCACCCGCAGGTAGGGCTCGCCGATGCGCTGGTCGGGCCGGGTCAGCGGTATCGGCTGGCGGTGCGGCGGCAGCGCGGTGCCGTAGTAGATGTCGTGCATGCCCTCCATGGCCGCGGGCGGCAGGGTGTTGACTTCGAGGATCACGCGCTCGGCCAGCTCCAGCCAGGTCTTGTTGTTGCCCACGGCGCTGGACGGTATCAGCCGCCCGTCGGGCAGCACGCCCAGCACCTCGACCACCGCCACGTCCAGGTGGCCGAGAAAGCCGAACCAGGCATGCTGCGCCACATGCGACAGGTGCATGTCGGCGAAGTGCATCTGGCCGCTGTTGATCTTCTGGCGGCAGATGGGGTCGGACTGGAAGGGCAGGCGCATCTCGATGCCGTCCACCTCGGCCAGCGCGCCGTCGAGCTCGGGCGCGGTCGAGGCGCCGGTCCACACGCTCACCTTGAACGGCTGGCCCTGGGCGCGCAGCGCGCGGATGCGTTCGGCCAGCGCCAGCGGCACCGCCTTGGGATAGCCGGCGCCGGTGAAGCCGCTCATGCCTACGTTGGCGCCCGCGGGGATCAGCGCGGCCGCCGCGGCGGCGCTCATGGTGCGGGCCTGCAGCGCGCTGCAGCGGACTCGGTCGTTCAACGACATGGGGTTCATCTCCTCGTGGGATTGTTCTGGCCTCTGCGCTTGCAGGGCAAAGCCAAAATCCTACGGGGAAGCGGCGCTGCGGCGCAGTGAAACTTTTTTCAGCGGCGGGGCGGGTTTGAATTTTTTTGCAGGCGGCCATGGCGGCCTGGACGCATGGCTGCCGTTGTTTCGGAGCATTCACGCATATATATTCGTGTTCATGAGTTCGAACGATGTAAAAAGCGCCAAGCGGGTATTGGAGATCCTCCAGTTTTTTGCCGCCACCCAGACTCCTGCCAGCCTGACCCAGGTGTCGGCGGCACTGGATATCCCGAAATCCAGTTGCCTGGCCCTGTTCGATACCCTGGAGGGTGACGGTTACGCGCACCAGATCGCCGGGCGCTACTACCTGACCCGGCGCTGGCTGAACGAGGCCCAGGCCGTTGCCGAGCATGATCAGCTGGTCATGCGCATCCGCCCCTCTTTGGAGGCGTTGCGCAACGAGCTTGGCGAAACGCTGATCCTGGCCAAGCGCTCGGGCGAGCGCGTGATTTACCTGGATGTGGCGGAGCCCGATCGCATCGTGCGCTTCACCGCCAGGGTGGGCCAGCTCAAGCCATTGCACGCGTCTGCCTCGGGGCGGGCGCTGCTTGGCGCCCTGCCCGCCGACGAACGCGAAGCGCTCGTCTCCCGCTTGAGCCTGGATCGCTATACGGACCGGACATTGCAGGCCCCGCGCAAGCTGCTGGCCTTGGTCGATGCCGAAGCCAGGCAAGGCTGGCATGTGAACCTGGGGGAGCATCAGGCGGACACGCTTTCGGTGGCCGCTCCATTGGTGCTCTATGGCACGGCGCTGGCAATCGTTGTCGGCGCGCCGCTGGAGCGGGCCGGCTCGAAGGCCAACGCCATTGGCCAGGCCCTGCTCGCGGCCAGCAGGCAGCTGGCCCGGCAGTTTGAGCCTCTCGCGCCCGCATCAACGTAGAAATAGTCCGCTGCCGCCGGCCGCGCAAGCGCCTGCTGCGCAGGCGTGCCTGCGCTCGCCTGCAAATGTCGGGTTTGTACCTATCTGTGCCCTGTTTTCGTTTGCTGTTCATGGATATAAACTTTGGTTCATGTTCATAAACATGAACATGTGTTTATGGGTGAGAACAAGAACCTTGGTGCCCGGGTTTCCGTACCCCCAGCGTGGGGCCGCGCCGGTTTCGAAAGGAAGCAACATGGCAGGTCTTTACTACGAGCAATTCATCCCAGGCCAGACGTTCCACCACGACTGGACGCGCACCGTGACCGAGATGGACAATGTCTTGTTCAGCACGCTCACGATGAATGTGCAGCCGCTGCATCTGGACGCGCACTTCGCCGCCAAGACCGAGTTCGGCAAGCCGCTGGTCAACAGCCTGTTCACGCTGGGCCTGCTGATCGGCATGACGGTGAACGACACCACGCTGGGCACCACGGTGGCCAACCTGGGCATGAGCGAGATTGCATTCCCGAAACCCGTTTTTGCGGGCGACACCCTGCATGTACGCACCTGCGTGCTTTCGGTGAGAGAGAGCCAATCGCGTCCGGCCGCCGGCATCGTCGAGTTCGAGCACACGGCGCTCAATCACCGCGATGAAGTCGTGGCGGTGTGCAAGCGCTCGGCCCTGATGCACAAGCGCCCGGCGTAGGAGCGGCACAACATGACCCGTTCCATGCTGTTCGTGCCCGCAGACTCGGAGCGCAAATTCGCGCATGCCCTGGCCGGCGCGGCCGACGCCCTGATCCTGGATCTGGAGGATTCCGTGGCCCCGGGCCAAAAGCCCGCGGCACGTATCCAGGTGCAGGCCTTCTTGCACAACCGGTGCGACAAGGCACTGTGGGTGCGTATCAATGCCCTGGATGGGCCGCAGGCACTGGCCGACCTGACGGCCGTCATGCCCGCGCGCCCTGAGGGAATCGTTCTGCCCAAATGCGCGGGCCGCGCCGACTTGCTGCGCCTGGCCCATTACCTCGATGCCTTCGAGGCTGCCGCGGGCAGCATGCCGGGCAGCACGCGCATCCTGGCCATCGTCACCGAAACAGCGCAGTCGCTGTTCGGGCTGCACGACTACCGCGGCGCCACGCCGCGGCTTTGGGGACTGTCCTGGGGCGGGGAGGACTTGGCCGCCGATCTCGGGTCTTTGCGCAACCGAGTGGCGGGCCGCTATACCGAGCCCTTTCGGCTGGCGCGCTCGCTGTGCCTGATGGCCGCCGCGGCGGCAGGGGTGCGGGCGGTGGATACGGTCTGCGTGGATCTGGATGCTCCGCAGGTCCTGGCCGAGGAAACCCGCGAGGCCTTGTGCGACGGCTTCGCCGCCAAGATGGCCATCCATCCGCGCCATGTCGATGCGATCAACGCGCTGCTGTCGCCCGATGAGAGCCAGCTGCAATGGGCGCGCGCCGTCGTTCAGGCCTTCGACGCGCATCCGGGCGAGGGGGCGTTGAAGCTGGATGGCAAGATGATCGACATGCCGCATCTGCGCCTGGCGCGTCGTCTGTTGGGAGACTAGCCATGCCAGGACCTCTGCATGGAATCCGCGTGGTCGACATGACCAGCGTAGGCATGGGGCCCATGGCCACCCAGATGCTGGGCGACATGGGGGCGGATGTCGTCAAGGTGGAGTCTGCCGACGGCGATGTGTTCCGCCACGTCACGCCGCAGCGCCATGCCGCGATGAGCCATGCGCACCTCAACCTCAACCGCAACAAGCGCAGTGTCGTCATCGACGTCAAATCGGAGGCGGGGCGCAAGCAGCTCGATGCGCTGATCGCCAAGGCGGATGTCTTCATCACCAACATGCGCGCACCGGCCGTGCGGCGGCTTGGCTTGGACTATGCATCGCTGGAGCCGCGTTTTCCGCGGCTGGTCTACTGCGCCTGCTATGGGTACTCGGAACGCGGCCCCTATGCGGGCCGGGCGGCCGTCGACGACACCATCCAGGCGGTATCCGGCCTGGCCTGGCTGCAGGGCGGAGCCAAAGGCCAGGCCCCGCGGTACGTCAACACGGTGGCGGCAGACAAGGTGGTGGCGCTCTATGTTGCCAACGCCGTGACCAGCGCGTTGCTGGCGCGCGAGCGTGGCGCCCCGGGGCAGGCGATCGAGGTGCCCATGTTCGAATGCATGGTTGCATTTCTGGCGCCCGAGCATCTCGCCGGGCTGACCTTCGTGCCGCCAGAAGGGCCGCCCGGGTATTCGCGGCTGCTCAATGAATATCGCCGGCCTTTCCGCACCCGGGATGGATATATCAGCGTCGTGCCGTACACCACGCCCCAGTGGCAGCGCTTCTTCGCGCTGACGGGGCACCCGGAGATGGCTGACGACCCGCGCTACCAGACCCTGAGCAGCCGCAGCCGCCACTTCCCCGAGCTCTACCGCTATGTCGACGCCGCGCTGGCCGAGCGCAGCACCGCCGAGTGGCTCGGCCTATTGGCGACGGCAGACATCCCGTTTGCCCCGGTGAACGATTTCGCGGCGCTGCTGGAGGACCCGCATCTGAAGGCCACGGGTTTCTGGCACGAATCCGAGCATCCCACCGAGGGGGCGCTGGTCCAGGCTGGCTTGCCCGTGAGCTTCAGTGCAACGCCGCCGGACATCCGGCGCCATCCCCCGGGCCTGGGCGAGCACACGGCGGAAATCCTGGGACCGCTTCGCGCAGGCACCTGACGCTCCGAGAGGGGCCAGAGGAGACGCTGATGAATAGGCTTATGCAACCCGCCCTGCTGGCGGCGGTGGTTTGGGCATCGGCGGCGGCTGGTGCCGCCGGCTATCCGCAGGCGGATAAACCCATACGTTTCGTGGTGGGGTTTCCGGCCGGCAGCAGCATCGACAACGTGTCGCGCATCGTGCTCGATGACATCCGCACGCGCACCGGCGCCCAGATCGTCGTGGAGAACAAGCCGGGAGCGCTGGGTGTATTGGGCGTGGATGCGGTTGCGCGCGCGGCCCCCGACGGCTACACCATGATGCCCAGCTCAAGCGCCACCAGCTCGTCCGGGCCGCACTTGTCCAAGGCCTTCCAGCGCTACGACGCGCTCAAGGGCTTCACGCAGCTTGGCCGGGTGGTGCGCTTCGACGTGGTGATCGTGACCCGCGCCGGTGGTCCGCTCGAAAGCGCCGAGCAGCTGATCGCCGCGGCCAAGGCCCGGCCGAATGCCGTGACCAGCGGCTACGGCTCGGGTACCGGCCAGGTGGTGGCCGCCGCCTTCAGCCGGGCCGCCGGGGCGCAAGTGCTGAGCGTCGCGTACAAGGGGCAGCCGGCTGCGGTGACCGATCTGATCGGGGGGCGAGTCGATTTTGTCGCCTCCGACCTGGGCGCGGTGCTGACGCAGATCCGCGCCCGCAACCTGAAGGCGGTGGCCCTGATGTCGGGCAGGCGCTCCACCATCTTGGCGGATGTGCCCACGGCGCAGGAGCTGGGGTTGGGCAAGCTGGAGCTGACAGGCTGGATCGGCGTTGCCGGCCCTGCGGAGCTGCCCTCCGAAGTCAGGAACTGGTGGGCCGCGCAGTTGGGGGAGACCCTGCGCAATCCCGCCGTTCAGGAGCGGCTGCTCGGCATTGGCATGGAGCCCGACCTGATGACCGGCGCTGCCTTGCAGGAATTCGTGCGGACCCAGTACGAAAGCTGGGGGCAGCAGATCCAGCAGGCAGGCATTCAGGCCGAGTGATCCGTTTCGGGCCTGGCGACCGCCATAGGCAGGCCTTAGGCGTCTACCTGGTCGTTGGACAACGAGACGTAGATCAGCACCAGCAGCAGCGTGGTGAAGAAGCGGCTGGCGTCGGGCACGCCGTTCCATTGCTTGGACATCCACATGCCGAACCACTCGCCGCCTATGGACATGAAGCCCACCTGCCAGGTGAGAAAGCCCAGCGTCAGGCCGGCGATGGCGAAGCGCTTGGCGCGCCGGAACGCGGCGTCGTCGGCCTTGAGCGCCTTCAGCAGCCGGATGCCGCCGACCCAGCACAGCAGGGCGGTGGCGGTCTCGAGCGCGATGATGAAGATGTAGCCGGCATGCTGCACCGCGGGCGACTCGATGGCGCGGTACATGATCTGGTTGCCGGGGAAGGTCGTGTCCATGAGGAAGACGTGGTGCACGAAGGCGAAGTTGGTGCCGTAGTCGGTGATGTTGCCGAAGCTGACCAGCGAGGCGAACAGGGCCATGGCCAGCACCATGGAGATTTTGGACAGACGGATGATCATGGTCGGGGTTTCTCTTTCCTGAATGGGGGGTGGAATCCGTTTTCTCCATGCCGACGGCCATCCACTCCCGGTCAGGGCGGGGCGAAGACGGGCGTGCGCCGGCCGCGCTGAGGGCGGCCTGGCGGCTATGGACAGGGAAGAAGCGGGTGCGCGGAATGCGCGGGTAGCGCCGGGACGGCGGAAGAAATCCAGCTGGGTATCGGGACTGGCGTTACCTGAAGCCTGCGGGCCCCGCGGGGAAGCGGGCCGGCCGGCTGGATGGCCCCAGCTTTGGTGCCGCGTATTCTAGCCAGGAAAGAGGAGGTGCCGGCGCAAGGTCGAAGCTGTCTAAAACAATAGCTGCTTGCAATTGCTACACATTGATTTCAATGAGAAATATATTTGAAATCCAATGAGAATAGGCGCAGGCAGCTCTCTTTTTGATATCAACCGCGCCGGTCGAGCAGCTGGTACAGCAAGATGGCGCAGAACGTCGAGGTGCCGATGCCGCCGAGCGCGAAGTCGCCGAACTTGAGCGTGAAGTCGCCGGTGCCGATGATCAGGGTGATGGCCGCGACCAGCAGGTTCTTGTTCTGTGAGAAGTCCACGTGGTTCTCCACCCAGATCTTGGCGCCGGCGATCGCGATCAGGCCGAACACCACGATGGACACGCCGCCCATGATCGGCAGCGGTATCGCCTGGATCAGCGCGCCGAACTTGGGCGAGAAGCCCAGCAGCAGCGCGATCACGCCGGCCATCATGAACACCGCGGTCGAGTAGATGCGGGTGGCCGCCATCACGCCGATGTTCTCGGCATAGGTGGTCACGCCGGTGCCGCCGACGCTGCCGCTGACCATGGTGGCCAGGCCGTCGCCGATGAAGGCCCGGCCCATGTAGCGGTCCAGGTTCTGCCCGGTCATCGCGGTCACCGCCTTGATGTGGCCCAGGTTCTCGACCACCAGGATGATGACCACCGGAACTATCATCACCGTGGCCTGCGCGGTGAAGCTCGGCGCCACGAAATGCGGCATGCCCACCCAGGCGGCGGCGGCCACGCCCGACAGGTCGACCGGCTTGCCCAGCCCGAGGCCGTTGCTCAGCAGCGCATACACGATGGCGGCGGCGATCAGCCCCACCAGGATCAGCAGCCGCTGCACCATGCCGCGCGTGAGCACCGCCACCAGGCTCACGCAGACGAAGGTCATCGCCTGCATCCAGCTCTCGAAGTTGTTGGCCGCCATGTTCTTGACCGGCACGGCGGCCAGGTTCAGGCCGATCACCGCGACGATGGCGCCGGTCACCACCGGCGGCATGAAGCGCTCGATCCAGCCGGTGCCCACCGCCTGCACGACCAGGCCGATCAGCGTGTACACCAGGCCGCAGGCGATGATGCCGCCCAGCGCCACCGCCATGTTGGCATTGGCGCCGCTGCCGCCGTAGCCGGTGGCGGCGATCACCACGCCGATGAAGGCGAAGCTCGAACCCAGGTAGCTGGGCACGCGCCCGCCGGTCAGCAGGAAGAACAGCAGCGTGCCCACGCCGCTCATCAGTACCGCCACATTGGGGTCGAACCCCATCAGGATGGGCGCGAGGATGGTGGAGCCGAACATGGCGATGACGTGCTGCACCCCCATGACGGTGGTCTGCGGCCAGGGCAGGCGCTCGGTGGGCGACACGACGTCGCCGGTGCCGGGGCGCACTTCGCGCCAGTGGGGGATCAGTGGTTCGGACATGGTGCAGTTCGGATGAAGAGGTGCTGCATCATAGTGAAATCGTTGCAATTTGTAGTGCTGCGCGGTGGGGGCGGGAACGCTTTTTTACGCATCGCGTGCGACCCCGCGCTTTGCCTGCCCCGTAGAGCGGCGCGACAATCGGCCGCGCCGTGATAAAAAGGTAAAAAGGTAAAAAGGTAAAAAGGTAAAAAGGTAAAAAGGTAAAAAGACAGAGGGGAGTTTCATGGACTGTACGACTTGCGGGCATGCGCTTGCCGCCGACGCCCGCTTTTGCACGCAATGCGGCGCCCGTGCCGCCTTGCCTGCCGCGCCGGCCCTGGTGTTCGGCGAGGTGCAGGATTTTCCCGCGCCGCCTGCCGCAAGCCGGCCAGGGCGCCAGGCGGGGCTGCCGCCGCTGTTCCCGCAGGAGCCCGCCGCCGGCGGCGCGGCGCCCTGGATCGTTGCCGTGCTGCTGGCCGTGCTGCTGCTGGCGGCGGCCGGGGGCTGGTGGTGGTGGCGCGCACGCGATGCCGGCGAGCCCGCGGCAGGCGCGCAGGCGGTGGAGAGCACCGCCGCTGCGCCGGCCCAGCCCGAGGTGCAGGAGGCTCAGCAAGAGGATGCCCGGGCGGAATCTTCCGTGCTGGCCGCGGATGCCGCGCTCGGGCCGGGCGAGGTCATTGAAGAGGCCGGGCCTGTGGCCGTGGAGGCTGCCGCGGCGCAGGCGGCTATAGTCGACCGCCAGAGCGCCAGCATTGGCGAGGCCGGGCCGCCCGCTGCGGCGCCCCGCCCGGCACCGGCCCGCAAGCCTGCCGCCAAGCGGTCGTTGGATGATTTATTGGATTGATGGAGTCGACATGAAGAACTGGAAACTGTCTGCAGTCATTGCCGCGGTGGTGCTTGCCGGGTGTGCGGCGCCGCCGGCGGCGCCTGAGCGCAAGGCCGCGGCCGCGCCGGTGGATTGCAGGGTCTCGCCGCAGCCCGGCTGCCTGCAGCCGCCCCCGCCGCCGCCCAGCCGGCTCGATGCGTTTGCCGGCAAGGCGGCCGAGCAGATCAATGCGGTCGAGGCCCTGCGCCAGCGCGCGGTCGAGTCGATGGCCGCGCTGCCGCCCACGCAGCGCATCAACCAGAGCGAAACCCGCACCCGCATGCAGGAGTTCGCGCTGGCCTCGGGCGAGCGGCAATCCATCAAGGTGCTGGATGCCGTGGCGATCGACCTGCCGTTCGCGGCGAAATCGCAGTACGAGCACAAGCAGGCCATGATCGCGATCAAGGACATCGCCACCTTGCTGGCCGACGAGCGCGGCTCCGCCACCATCCGGGTGATGGTCTCGCCGGCCGACCTGCGCGCCAAGCGCGTCAACCTCAAGTCCGGCACCGCCGACACCGAGGCCGGGCATCCGGTCGCGGTCAAGAAATCGGCCGACAAATCGGTGCCCGCCGGCATCGAGCGCTTTCTGATCCAGGGCAATCCCCTGCCGCGCCAGGTCGACTAAGCAAGAGAGGAGCAGCGCATGACCGCGAAAGCCATGTTGAAATCGATCGACTTCGGCCAGTTGCTGCGCGCCGCCGAGGGGTTGACGCAGTGGCGGGCCATGGGGCTGTCCTTCCTCACCTGGCTGGCGGGCGGCATGGTCATGGCGCTGGGGCAGATGCTGGCCGGCGCGCTGGGCAGCGTGCTCGTGGGGCTGGTGTTCGCGCTGCTCGCCGGCGTGGTGTTCGCGGCCGGCATGTCGGCCGTCGGCATCTTGCTGCTGGACCGCGCCAAGGGCCTGGAGCCGCGGCACTATGTCGACGCAGTGGCCGCGGGCCTGGCCTGCGTGCCCAGGCTGCTGGGCTTCGCGCTGCTGGTGGTGGC
The DNA here is from genome assembly GCF_057808605.1 of Comamonas sp. FG99. NCBI lineage: Bacteria > Pseudomonadati > Pseudomonadota > Betaproteobacteria > Burkholderiales > Comamonadaceae > Comamonas > Comamonas sp. FG99. The sequence continues at coordinate 18,021 of NZ_JBMDII010000013.1, read as the reverse complement.
GGCGCTGCTGGGGCTGTACATCGTGGCCGCCATCGTCTACTTCGTCTGCAAGCTGCCGCTGCTCGGGCCGCTGCTGTTCTTCGTGGTGCATCCGGTGCTGGTGGTCGCGGCCGCGGTGCTGTTCATCGCGCTGTACTGGGTGGCTGCGCCGCTGCTGGCGCCGGCGATCTGGGACGGCCGTTCGCTGCGCAGCGCGGTGTCGCTGGTCGTGGCGGTGGCGCGCAGCCGCATCGTGCAGGTGGTGGTGATGCTGCTGGTGCTGTATTTCATGCTCGGCGTGATCGCGCTGATCCTGTTCAGCGGCTTTGCGCCCGGCTTCTCGTCGATGACGGGGCTGGCGGCCGGCATCATCGGCCCCGGCATGCTGACCTCGCTGGGCGGCATGGAGGGCGCGATGGGCGTGATGGGCGGGGCCGCCGCCAGCAGCGGCCATGCCGTCGCGGGCGCGCTGTCCACCGTCATCATGTTCGCGGTGGTCATGACGCTGCTGGCGCAGGTCATGGTCATGGGCATGAACCTGATCTACCTGATGGTGTCCGAAGGCCTCGACGACGAGGCTTCCGAGGCCAGCCTGCAGGCCGGCATCGCCAAGGCCCGCGAAAAAGCCCGCCAAGCGCAGGAGCTGGCCCAGCAAAAGGCCCGCGAGGCGGCCGAGCGCATGCGGCAGCGGCGTGCGGCCCGCAGCGCACAGGCCGCGCCGCCCGCCGGCCCGCCCCCGCTGCTGGCGCACGATGCGGCGCTGGCGCAGCCGCCGGCCGCTGCCGCTGATGGCGGCCCAACAGCCGGCCCCCAGGCCCAGCCGGACTGCCCGATCTGCTCGCAGCTGGTCGAGCCGGGCGACCGCTTTTGCGGCCACTGCGGGCACAAGCTGCAGTGAAGCGGCAGCAAATCATTGCGCAAGGTTAAGAACTGTTGCATCTATGGGCGTGCCGGCCCCCCATAATGGCAGCCCAAGTCAGCATCGGCCGGGGAGGGTACACTTCGGCGATTGACCCCGAAATCCCTTGTAAAACACTCCATGTCCGGCGAAACGACGCAACGCAGCGGTTTTGATATGAAGAGCGCCCAATTGCCGGTGGTGGCATTCGCGCTGCGCTCCACCGACGTGGCCCTGCTGGAGCAGGAGTTCGCGCAGCGCTTCGCCGGCGCCTCGGCCTTCTTCGACAACGATCCGGTGCTGATCGACCTGCTGCCGGTGCGCGAAGCCGAGGGTGACATCGATTTCTCCGCCATCGTCGAGCTGCTGCGGCGCTACCGCACCCAGCCGGTGGCGGTGCGCGGCGGCAATGCGCTGCAGATGGCGGCGGCCCATGCGGCGGGCCTGGTGGCCGCGCCCGAGGCCCCGCCGGTGCGCCCGGCGGCCGAGCCGGTGGTGCAGGAGATCATCCACGAGGTGGAGGTCGTGCGCGAGGTGCAGCTGCCCGCCCGCCCCGCGATGCGGGTCGACAAGCCGCTGCGCTCCGGCCAGCAGGCCTATGCGCCCGGCGGCGACCTGATCGTGATGGCCATGGTCAGCTACGGCGCCGAGGTGATCGCGGACGGCAACCTGCATGTCTACGGCCCGCTCAGGGGCCGGGCGGTGGCGGGCGCGCGCGGCGACGTGCAGGCGCGCATCTACTGCACCTGCTTCGAGCCGCAGCTGGTGTCCATTGCCGGAATCTATCGTACAGTGGAGACGGAGCTGCCTCCCGAGATTGCCGGCAAGCCCGCGATGGTGCGGCTGGACGGCGAAAAGATTGTGATCGAGCCGCTGTAGCGCCAGGGCCGCCAGGGCGGCGGCAGGCAAGCGGCTCCAAAGGAACCTTGAAGGGAAACTGGAAAACATGGCCAAAATCGTCGTTGTGACCTCCGGCAAAGGGGGGGTTGGCAAAACCACCACCAGCGCAAGCTTTTCCGCCGGCCTGGCGCTCGCCGGCCACAAGACCGCGGTGATCGACTTTGACGTGGGGCTGCGCAACCTTGACCTGATCATGGGCTGCGAGCGCCGCGTGGTGTACGACCTGATCAACGTCATCCAGGGCGAGGCCAACCTCAAGCAGGCGCTGATCAAGGACAAGCAGCTCGACAACCTGCACATCCTCGCCGCGTCGCAGACCCGCGACAAGGAGGCGCTCACGCAGGACGGCGTCGAGAAGATCATCAAGGAGCTGGCCGACATGGGTTTCGACTACGTGGTCTGCGACTCGCCGGCCGGCATCGAGAGCGGCGCGCTGATGGCCATGCACTTCGCCGACGAGGCGCTGGTGGTGACCAACCCCGAGGTCTCCTCGGTGCGCGACTCGGATCGCATCCTGGGCATGCTCAGCTCCAAGACCAAGCGCGCCATCGAGGGCAGCGAGCCGATCAAGGAGCACCTGCTCATCACCCGCTACAACCCCAACCGCGTCGAAGACGGCCAGATGCTGTCGCTGACCGACATCCAGGACATCCTGCGCATCCCGCTGATCGGCGTGATCCCCGAGTCCGAGTCGGTGCTGCAGGCCTCCAACCAGGGCACGCCGGCGATCAACCTGGCGAGCACCGACGTGTCGGAAGCCTACAAGGACGTGGTGGCGCGCTTTCTGGGCGAAGACAAGCCGATGCGCTTCACCGATGCGCAAAAGCCCAGCTTCTTCAAGCGCATCTTCGGGAGGTAAGCCATGTCCCTGCTGTCCCTGTTCCTCGGAGAGAAGAAGAAGACCGCATCGGTGGCGAAGGAGCGCCTGCAGATCATCCTGGCCCACGAACGCTCCGGGCGCAGCAACAACCAGCCCGACTACCTGCCCGCGCTGCAGCGGGAGCTGATGGCGGTGATCGCCAAGTACGTGAAGATCAACCCCGATGACGTGCGGGTGAACCTGGAGCGCCAGGACGACCTGGAGGTGCTGGAAGTCAAGATCGAGCTGCCGGAAACCGTAGGCAGCAAGTAAACGCTCACATCTGATGAAAAAGCGGCTCCTGGGGAGCCGCTTTGCTTTTGGGGCAATGCTGCTTGGCTGGTTTCCAAGCGTCGGTTGTTCATTTAGAATTTCTGTTCACGAAACGTGAACATTGAAAAATGATGAACAAGCAGCGCATTCTCCAGCAGGCGCGGCAGGCTGCCATGCAATCTGCGGTGCATCTGGTGGAGCCCGAAGGCCATGGCGCCGCGGGCGACGGCCTCCTGGCCCTGGATATGCCCGATGGACGCCGTGAGCTGTTTGCGGCGCAGGTCAAGGCCGTCGACCGGCTGCAGACGCTGCGTGCCATGAGCGGGCAGGCCGGGCCATCGCGGCAGCTGCGCCGGCTCCTGGTCGCGCCGTACCTGTCGCAAGCGGCGGCGGCGGAGTGCCGCCGGCTGGGCCTGAACTTCATAGATGCGGCGGGCAATGCATATATCGACGTTCCTGGCCAACTGGTATTCGTTACGGGCATGCCCCGGCCCGAAGACGCCCGAGTCCTGCGCGAGCATGGGGCGCTGCGCACGGCGAACGGGCTGCGCATCGTTTTTGCGCTGCTGACCCAGCCTGGTCTCGTGCGTCAGCCGCAAAGGGACATTGCCGCGCAGGCCGGCGTGGCACTGGGCTCCGTGGGCAAGGTACTGGAGGACTTGCAGCGCCACGGCCACCTGAGCCTGGGGCATGGCGCAGATCGCCGCTTGCTGGCAGTGGATGAACTGCAGCAAGCCTGGGCGCGGCACTATCCGGTATCGCTGCGCAGCAAGCTGAACCCCCGCCGCTATCGCGCCACCATGGATTGGCAGTGGCAGGCAGCCAGCCTGCCATCCGGCCAGGCGGTATGGGGCGGCGAGCTTGCCGCCAGCCATTTGCAGGGCTATCTCCAGCCGGCCGAGGCAACGGTCTACAGCTGGGTTGCGCGCGAGCGCCTGATGATGGAGCTGCGGCTGCGTCCCGATCCCGCGGGCACCATCGAGATCCTGGATGCCTTTTGGCCGCAAAGGAGCCAGGAGGCGGCAGCGGTGGCGCCTGCGCTTTTGGTCTATGCCGATCTGCTGGCCAGCCCCGATGGCCGCAACCAGGACGCCGCCGCCAGGCTGTGGGAGAGCATCCCCCATGCTTGAGGTGCCCGGCCATCGACCGATAGAGCCGTTGCTGCGCGAGATCCTCGAATGTGTCTGCCAGGCCACCCAAGCGCTCGATGTGCAGTTTTTCGTGGGCGGTGCCATGGCGCGCGATATTTTGCTGACCCATGTATTTGGGCAGCGCATGGCACGGGCCACGCGCGACGTGGACCTGGGCCTCTATCTCGGCAGCTGGGGGCAGTTCCAGGCCCTGAAGGACAGGCTGGTGGCGGCTGGCCGCTTTGTGGCGGAGCCAGGCAGCGCACAGCGGCTGCGGTACCCGGGGCCCAGGGGAATGCCTGTGGATTTCATCCCTTTTGGCGCCGTGTCCACGCCTGACAAGTCGATATCCTGGCCGCCCGACCACGATATCGTCCTGAATGTGGCAGGCTTCGAGGATGCATTTGCATCCTCGCTGGTCGTGGATCTTGGGGGCGGGCTGCGGGTGCGGACCTGTTCCCTGCCAGGGCTGGCGGTACTCAAGCTCATGGCCTGGAAAGACCGCGGGCTTGCCACCAACAAAGATGCCATCGATTTCTTGCTGCTTGCACAGCGGTATGGCCAGGCGCAAAACCTGGATCGCCTGTACACCATCGAGCAAGGGCTGTTGATCGAGGCAGGGTACGATCCGGACCTCGCCGGGGCCATGCTGCTCGGCAAGGATGCCGCCATGCAATGCCAGCCGGACACAGCCCATCGGATTGCCGGCATCTGGGCCGAGCCGGCACTGCGCCAGCGCATGCTGGATCAGCTGTTGCGCGCGCAGGCGGGCGTGGCGAACCGGGGTGATGCGGCGGGCGTCGAAGACTTTGTCGACGCCTTTGGCCGGGGTTTTGCAGCGGCTCAGCGCCTGGGGTAGTGCAGAGCGTGCCGCACTACTTGGCCGTATCCGCGTAGGCGTGCGCCATCCAGTACTTGAAGGTGCCCTGCGCGGTGGCCAGGATATTGCGCTCCTGGTCGTAGATGTTGGCCTCGCAGGTGCACAGCGAGCGGCCCTGGTTGATCACCCGGCCCTCGGCCAGCAGCGGGCCGCGGCCGGGGCGGATGAAGCGCGAGGACATCTCCACCGTTACCGCGGTGCTGGCCGGCGCGCCCGGCGCGAGCACCGCGGCGCGCGACATGGCCACGTCCAGCAGCGTCATCAGGATGCCGCCGTGCGCGGCGGGCAGCTGGTTGCACAGGTCCTCGCGCAGGTCCTTGAGGTGCACGCGCACGATGCCGTCTTCGAAATTCGGGTCCTGGTAGGCGCCGATCAGCCGCAGAAAGGGTACGCGGCTGTTCAGGTCCTCGATGCTCAGGCGCTGCTGGGTGGGGCGCGGATGAGCGCTTGTCATCCCCGGGCCTCGCGGATCATGTTGCGCGCGATGATGATCTGCTGGATCTGCGTCGTGCCCTCGTACAGGCGGAACAGGCGCACGTCGCGGTAGAAGCGCTCGATGCCGTACTCCGTCATGTAGCCCGAGCCGCCCAGGATCTGCACCGCGCGGTCGGCCACGCGGCCGCACATCTCGGTGGCGAACATCTTGGCGCACGAGGCCTCGGTGGAGACGTTTTTCTTGTCGTCGCGGCGGCGCGCGGCCTCGATGGTCATGCACTCGGCGGCGAACAGCTCGGCCTCGCTGTCGGCCAGCATGGCCTGCACCAGCTGGAACTCGCAGATCGGCTGGCCGAACTGCTTGCGCTCAAGCGCATAGGCCAGCGCATCGCGCAGGATGCGCTTGGCCACGCCCACCGCCACCGCGGCAATGTGGATGCGGCCCTTCTCCAGCACCTTCATCGCGGTCTTGAAGCCCTGGCCTTCCTTCAGGCCGATCAGGTTGGCGGCCGGCACGCGCACGTTGTCGAAGATCACGTCGCAGGTGTGCGCGCCCTTCTGGCCCATCTTGGCGTCGTACTTGCCGAAGCTGATGCCGGGCGACTTGGCGTCCACGATGAAGGAAGACACGCCGCCCGAGCCCTTGTTGCTTGGGTCGGTGCGCGCCATCAGCGTGAACATGCCGGCGTGCGGCGCATTGGTGATGAAGCGCTTGGTGCCGTTGACCACGTAGTGGTCGCCGTCCTTGATGGCCGTGGTGCGCAGCGAGGCCGCGTCGGAGCCGGCCTCGGGCTCGGTCAGCGCGAACGAGGCGATCACCTCGCCGGTGGCCAGCTTGGGCAGCCACTGGGCCTGCTGCTCGCTGGTGCCGTCCATCAGGATGCCCTGCGAGCCTATGCCCACCGTGGTGCCGATGATGGAGCGGAACGCGGGCGAGGTCTGGCACAGCTCGAAGAGCACGCGCACTTCCTCTTCCATGGTCAGCTCCAGGCCGCCGAACTGCTCGGGGATGGTCATGCCGAACAGGCCCAGCTCGCGCATTTCCTGCACGATGGCTTCGGGGATTTCGTCGGTCTCGGCGACTTCGTTCTCGGCCGGCACGAGGCGTTCGTTGACGAAGCGGCGCACGCTGTCGAGCAGCGCTTCCAGGGTTTGGGGATCGCGGATCATGGTGGTGTTGCGGAGGGTGGAGTGTGGATGGATTACAGGGTGGCGGCCGTGCCCAGGATGGCGGTGGACTGGCTCGACAGCGTGCCGCCGTTGCCGTGGGCCAGCGCCAGTTGCGCGCCGGCCACCTGGCGCTCGCCGCCCTGGCCGCGCAGCTGGCGCACGGCCTCGATCAGCGCGAAGATGCCATACATGCCCGGGTGCACGCACGACAGGCCGCCGCCGTTGGTGTTGACCGGCAGGCTGCCGCCGGGCGCGATCGCGCCGCTGGCCACGAAGGCGCCGGCCTCGCCCTTCTTGACGAAGCCCAGGTCTTCGAGGAACAGCAGGGTGTTGATGGTGAAGGCATCGTACAGCTCCAGCACGTCCATGTCGGCGGGCTTGAGGCCGGCCATCGCGAACGCCTGCGCGCCCGACTGGGCCGCGGCGGTCACTGTCAGCTCGGGCATGCTGGAGATCTGGCGGTTCCAGCAGGCGGTGGCATTGCCCAGCACGTAGACCGGGGCCTGCGGGCCGCTCTTGGCGCGGTCGGCGCGGGTGAGCACGAAGGCGCCGGCGCCGTCGGTCACCAGGCAGCAGTCGCGCACGGTGAACGGATCGGCCACCACGCGGGCCTTGAGCACGTCTTCGATGCTCAGCGGCTCGCGCATGAAGGCCTCGGGGTTCTTCTGCGCCCACTGGCGCGCGGCCACCGCCACCGCGGCGAGCTGCTCGCGCGTGGTGCCGTACTGCTGCATGTGGCGCGCGGCCGCCATCGCGTAGGCGGCCACCGGCATCACCGGCTCGTAGGGGTGCTCGAAGGGCTGCGGGTCCATGAACTTGCGCGCCGCGCCCGATTCCTTGCGGCCGAACACGGCCGAGCGCTGGGCGCTGCCGTAGCACACCAGCACCGCATTGCACTGGCCGGCTTCCAGCGCCATGATGGACGGCAGCAGGTGCGCGATGAAGCTGGAGCCGCCGATCATCGTGCCGTTGACGTAGGTGGGGTTGATGCCGAGGTGCTCGATCACCGGCATGGGCCACATGGTGGCATTGACGCTGGCGGTGCACAGGCCGTCGATGTCCTGCATGGTCAGGCCCGCATCGGCCACGGCCGCATGGGCGGCGCGCACCAGCAGGGTCATGTCGTCCATGCCCGGGGCCTCGCCGCAGCCATAGGTGGCCACGCCGGTGATCGCGGCCTTGCCGCGCAGGGCCTGCAGGCCGGTGCTGCTGTTCGTCTGGATCTGCACCATGCTCATGCCCCCAATGCTGCCTTGAAAACCACTAGGCCCTTGCCGCCCTGTTGAATAACTTCTGCTTTGACCGCCAGGCCGATCTTCACATCGGCGGGCGCCGTGCCCTCGACGCGGCCCATCATGCGCACGCCTTCGGCCAGGTCGATCAGCGCCACGTTGTAGTCGCCGCCGGCCTCGGCCTTGCGGCGGATCACGGTGGTGGAATACACCGTGCCGTTGCCCGACGGCTCTTCCCAGGCGAGCTGGTCGCTGCCGCAGTGCGGGCAAAGCTCGCGGGGGTAGAAGATCGCCTGGGAGCAGCCTTTGCAGCGCTGGATCTGGAAGCGGCCGGCATCGAGCGCGGCCTGATACTGGCTTGACATCGAGGGTGTCATTTCGGAGTCTTTCTTCTGCGAAATTGGCGGATGGCCGAGCATCGGGGAATTCGCCCGCCAAGGCAATTGGGCAATCGCAAAGGGGGCCTTCGGCGTCACCTGACGAACGCATGCGGTGCCGCGCGCCCGCATCCGGGTTTGTCTGGCTTTGGCAATACCAAAGGGTGGGCTTGCAAAAAGCAAAAGCGGCTTGCGCCCAAATCCCTAGGATTTGCCGTTTGGTCCGGCCAAGGAAGACAGGAGATATCTGGATGAAACAAGCGATGGCGAATCTGGCGGCACTGGCTGCGGCGGGTGCTTTTGGTGCATTGGCATGCGCGCTCCCCGCCCAGGCGCAGGGCATATCCGGCGACGTGGTGAAGATCGCGGTGCTCAGCGACATGTCCGGCCCCTATGCCGACACGGCCGGCCGCGGCTCGGTCGAGGCCGCGAAGATGGCGGTCGAAGACTTTGGCGGCACGGTGGCCGGCAAGAAGATCGAAGTCGTCTTCGCCGACCACCAGGGCAAGGCCGACGTGGGCTCCAGCAAGGCGCGCACCTGGTTCGACACCGATGGCGTGGACGTGATCGTCGACCTGAACAACTCCGCCGTGGCCATGGCTGTCTATAACTTGGCCAAGGAGCGCAACAAGCTCATCCTGACCTCGGGCGGCGCCTCGGACGCGCTGACCAGCGAAGCCTGCATACCCACCGCCATCCACTACACCTACGACACCTACGCCATGGCCAGCGGCGTGGCCCATGCGCTGCTGGCGCAGGGCAAGAAAGACTGGTACATCATGGCGGTGGACTATGCCTTCGGCAAGGCCGGCGCCGAAACCGTGACCAACATCGTCACCAAGAACGGCGGCAAGATCGCCGGGCGCACCAACTTTCCGCTCAACGCCAGCGACTTCTCGTCCTTCGTGCTGCAGGCGCAGGAGTCCAAGGCATCGGTCGTCACCCTGGTGAGCGCGGGCAACGACACCATCAACGCCATCAAATCGGCCAACCAGTTCGGGCTGATGAAGAACCAGACCGTGGCGCCGCAGTTCATGTTCATCCAGGACGTGCACTCGCTCGGCCTCAAGACCGCGCAGGGCCTGACCTTCGCCACCGCCTTCTACTGGGACCGCACGCCCGAGACCCGCGCCTTCGCGCAGCGCTTCCATGACCGCATGGGCAAGAAGACCATGCCCTCGATGGTGCATGCCGGCACCTACTCGGCCGTCACCCAATACCTCAAGGCGGTGGCGGCCATCAAGTCCGACGACGGCCCGGCCGTGACCAAGTACCTCAAGTCCGCCAAGATCGAAGACTTTGTCAGCCAGAACGGCCATGTGCGCGAAGACGGCCGCATGGTGCACGACCTGTACCTCGCCCAGGTCAAGTCGCCCGCCGAATCCAAGGGCCCGTGGGACTACTACAAGATCATCGGCACCATCCCCGGCGACAAGGCCTTCCGCCCGATGGAAGACGGCAAGTGCCCGCTGGTGAAGAAAGGTTGAGCCCCATGAGCACATCCGCCTACCCCCAGCTGCAGCTCTACATCAACGGCGAATGGCTGGCCGCCGGCAGCCGCGCCAGCGAGCCGGTCATCAACCCCGCCGACGAATCCGTGCTGGCGCAGCTGCCCCATGCCAGCGAAGCCGACCTGCAGGCCGCGCTGGCCGCGGCCAGGGCCGCCTTTGCCGCCTGGCGCGACGCATCGCCGCTGGCGCGCGCCGACATACTGCGCCGCGCCGCCACCCTCATCCGCGAGCGCGCCGACCACATCGCCCGCTGCATGACGCTGGAGCAGGGCAAGCCGCTGCGTGAGGCCCACGCCGAAGTGCTGGCCGCCGCCGACACCTACGAATGGTATGCCGAGGAAGGCCGGCGCAACTACGGCCGCATCGTGCCCGGCAAGACGCCCACCCAGCGCATCTCGGTGCTGCACGAGCCCGTCGGCGTATGCGCCGCCTTTGCGCCGTGGAACTTTCCCTCCATCACCCCGGCGCGCAAGATCGCCGGCGCGCTGGCCGCCGGCTGCACGCTCATCCTCAAGCCCGCCGAGGAAACCCCCGCCACCGCCCAGGAGCTGGTGCGCGCGCTGCACGACGCGGGCCTGCCCGCCGGCGTGCTCAACATGGTGTTCGGCGTGCCCGCCGAAGTCTCGGGCTACCTGCTGGAGCGGCCCGAGGTGGCCAAGTTCTCGTTCACCGGCTCCACCGCCGTGGGCAAGCTGCTGGCCGCGCAGGCCGCCAAGAGCATGAAGCGCGCCACGCTGGAGCTGGGCGGCCACGCGCCGGTCATCGTCTGGGCCGATGCCGACCTGGAGCGCGCCGCCGACATGCTGGTGGCCGGCAAATACCGCAACGCCGGCCAGGTCTGCATCGCGCCCACGCGCTTTTACGTGCAAGCCAGCCGCTTCGATGCCTTCGTGCAGGCCTTCACCCAGCGGGTGAAAAAACTCAAGGTTGGCAACGGCCTGGACGAATCCAGCCACATGGGCCCGCTGGCCAACCCGCGCCGCATCGCCGCGCTCAAGCGCTTGATCGCCGACGCCAGGGAGCGTGGCGCCACGCTGCACACCGGCGGCCAGCCCATCGCCGGCCCCGGCTTCTTCTGGGAGCCCACGGTGCTCAGCAACCTGCCCGAAGACGCCGCGCTGATGAACGAAGAACCCTTCGGCCCGGTGGCGCTCATCAACCCGGTGCAGGACCTGGATGAGGCCATCGCCCGCGCCAACCGCCTGCCCTACGGCCTGGCGGCCTACGCCTTCACCCAGGACAGCGCCGTGCGCCAGCGCCTCGCCAAGGGCGTGGAAAGCGGCATGCTGGGCATCAACAGCCTCAACATCTCCATGCCCGAAGCACCGTTCGGCGGCGTCAAGGAAAGCGGCTGGGGCTCGGAATGCGGGATCGAAGGGCTGCAGGCGTATTGCAATGTGAAGCTGGTGAGTGAGGATTAGGCAATGATGATATTAAAAGAATAGCTTTTAGCGCTTGATATGTCGTCGTTTTAATATAAAAAGTATTTGAAATGATTGCTGATCAAGTGCTAGCAGCTCTCTTTTTTTGAGAAAACCGCTGCGCATGCAAAGCCGCCGAATCCCAAGCGCCGGCGGGCATCGCGCATGTGGCCACCAAGCCAATCAGCGAATACCTGGCAATTGCCGGGCCGGGGAATGCTTGGTCAACAAATGCAAATGGGTGTTCGCAGTGCACGGCAGGCGCGCTACTATCTTCGGAGCACCTTTGTGTGCACATGGTGGCATTGGCCAATTTCCAACCAGGTAAATATCGAGGATTCCTATGAGCGGCTACTACGAGCTCAAGCGCAGCGGCGATCAATACATGTTCAACCTGAAAGCTGGAAATCACGAGATCATTCTCACCAGCGAGCGCTACACCACCAAGGCCAGCGCCCAGGAAGGCATCGCGTCGGTTCAAAAGAATTCACCCACCGATGCGCGGTATGACCGCAAGGTCGCATCCGACGGTTCGCCATATTTCACCCTGACCGCGACCAACGGCAAAATCATCGGCAAAAGCGAAATGTACTCGGGCACCGCAGCCCGTGAAAATGGCATCGCCTCCGTCAAGACCAATGGGCCCAGCACCACGGTGAAAGATATCACCTGAAGAAAATGCCCTGGGCAGGGGCCAATTAATCAGGACCGCCCGGTTTGCCCCCTCCCGCTTGGGCGGGAGAGGGCTGGGGAAGCGCTTGAAGCATAAGCGCTGACAGCCCTTTTCCTATGCCCGGGCGCGGCTGTCCTCCTCCAGCTGGCGGGCGGTCTGCACCACCAGTGGGCCGACGGATTGCCGGATCTCGGCGGCGCTGTACTGGCCGCGGGGCAGCGAACAGTTCAACGCCATCGGGCCACCCTCTGCCGCGCAATGCAAGGGCGCGACCACCATCACGAAGCCGGGGTACATCTCGCTGGGCTCTACCAGGTAGCCCTGGCGCAGCAGGCTGTGCCGTGCTCGCTCGACGGCCGGCCAATGCTGCGCGAACGCGGCCGGGTCGGCCACTTGCAGGCGGTTGCGCAGGCGCTCGGCCTGGGCGCCTTTCAGCGATGCGAGCATGGTGCGGCCCAGGATGCTGGCAAGCACTGCGTAGCGCAGCCCCACGTCCGGGTGGGCGCTGCTCGATTCGTCAAAGCGCACGGTCTCGATATACAGCGTATGCAATCCGTCGAGCGTGGCCAGGTTGGTGTTGACGCGAAAGCGCTGCGTCAGCTGCTGCATCAGCGGCTTGGCCCGCTGGCGGATGGTGGAACTGGCCAGCAGCGGATACGCCAGCGAGGCAACCCCCCAGGCCAGGGCGTACCGGCCTGTGGGCGCATCGCGGCGCAGATAGCCCAGTTGCTCCAGCGTGTAGGTCAGCCGCGACACGGTGGCCTTGGGCAGGCCACCCAGGCGCGACAGCTCGTTCACGCCCAACAGGGGCTGCGCCGGCGTCCAGCAGCGCAGCAGCTCGAATGCCCGCGCCACGGCAATGACAAAGTTTCGATCCACGCAGGATCCGTCTTCACTGGATAAGGCTTGCATGCTGCCCTTGGGAGATGTTGTGGCGCATTTGTGAATGGGGAATGCGCTAGCGTTCCGCACAGCGGAACATTGTGAAGGTGTTTGCAACGGGCATGAAATACTGGGCCATCTCCCACAGAGGAGCCATGACCATCCGGCAGCCGCCGAAGGAGACAGTGGATGAAGACGGCCCTTTTCGCGCGCTTGTGCATCGGCATTGCCTGGTTCGTGCTGGCCGCGGCCCCCACGGCCCCCACGGCCCAAGCACAGGCCCCGGCCTACCCGGCCAAGACCATCAAGATGGTGGTGCCCTATGCCGCAGGCGGCACCACCGACCAGATGGCGCGGCTCATATCCGGCGAGATGAGCAAGACGCTGGGCCAGGCCATCATCGTCGAGAACCGCCCCGGGGCCGCCGGCGTGGTGGGTACCGAGTACGTGGCCAAGTCCGTGCCCGATGGCTATACCGTGTGCTTCTGTCCCACGGGCTCCACCATCGTGATGCCGCTGCTCGACCCCAAGATCCCCTACCGCATCGACCGCGACCTGCCGCCGGTGGTGTTTTCGCATCGCTATGGGCTGGCCATCATGCTCGGGCCGCGCATGCCGGCGAGCGTGAAGAACCTGGGCGATCTGATCGCCTATGCGCGGGCCCGCCCGGGCCAGCTCAGCTACGCCTCGGTGGGCACGGGCAGCCCCAACCACCTGGGCGGCGAGCTGCTCAACGCCATGGCGGGCATCCAGGTCACGCACGTACCGTACAAGGGCGAGTCGCAGGCCATGACCGACCTGCTCGGCGGCCAGGTGGACTACCTCATCGCCTCGGTGCTGATTGGCGAGGCCCAGGCCAAGAGCGGCAAGGTGCGCATGATCGCGGTGACCGATCCGGCGCGCATCGAGCGCTTTCCCGACATTCCCGCCGCCGCCGAGACCCTGCCGGGCTACTCGGCCTCGGCCCATGTGGGCCTGCATGTGCCGGCCGGCACGCCGCAAGCGGCGATCGACAAGCTGGGCGGCGCGCTCACGGCCGCCATCGCCCAGCCCGGCGTGCGCGAGAAGATGGTGGCCCAGGGCATCACCCCCATGGGCCAGGGCCCCGACGCCTACCGCCAGTACCTGCACGACGAAACCGAGAAATGGCGCCGGCTGATCGAGGGCCGGAACATCAAGCTCGAATGAAGGCCGCGCCTGGCGCCTGGGTGACTGCCAGCCGGGCGCGGGCGGCTTCTACTCGCTTAACCAACTCTGCCAAGGACTGCCATGAGCCTCGTCTTGCGCGATGACCGGGATGGCCTGGTCACGCTGATCCTGAACCGCCCCGACAAGCTGAATGCCCTGAATGTGGAACTCTTCGTCGAGCTGCGCGCCCATGTGGACCGCATCGCCCGGCAGACGGATGAGGTGGGCCTGGTGGTGCTGCGCGGCAGCGGCAAGTGCTTCTCGGCCGGGCACGACCTGGCCGACATCGGCGCTGGCGAGCAGCCGCCCAAGCCGGGCTTTCAGGCCGAAACCATCGAGGCCCTGGCCAACCTGCCGCAGCCGGTGCTCAGCGCCGTGCACGGCCACTGCTACACCGGCGCGCTGGAGCTGGCGCTGGCCGGCGACCTGATCGTGGCCGCCGCCTCGGCCCGGTTCGCCGACACCCATGCGCGCTGGTCGCTCACGCCGCTGTGGGGCATGAGCCAGCGCCTGCCGCGCCGCGTGGGGCGCGCCAAGGCCATGGAGATGATGCTCACCGCCAAACCCTACAGCGCTGCCGAGGCCGAAGCCATGGGCCTGGTCAACTGCTGTGTGGCCGACGCGGATTTCGACGCCCAGATCGAGCAGATGGCGCGGCAGATCCTGGCCAACTCGTGGTTCAGCCACCGCGCCAACAAGGCCCTGCTGGTGGAGACCGACGGCCTGCCGCTGGCCGCCGGCCTCTCGTACGAGATCAGCCGCACCCGCGGGCGCGGCCCCGACATGCAAGAGCGCATCCGCGCCTTCACCAGCAAGACCGCCAGGATTTCCTGACCGCCGGAGCCCGACCGATGACCACAGCAGGCCCGCGCAGCGGGGCACTCTCCCACATCCGCGTGCTCGACCTCTCGCGCGTGTTCGCCGGCCCCTGGGCGGGGCAGATGCTGGCCGACCTCGGGGCCGAGGTCATCAAGATCGAGCGCCCCGGCGAGGGCGACGACTCGCGCCGCCTGGGCCCGCCCTTTCTGCGCGACGACGCGGGCAACAACACGCGCGATACCGGCTTCTTCCTCAGCGCCAACCGCAACAAGAAATCCGTCACCATGGACCTGGCCCATCCCGAGGGGCAGGAGCTGATCCGCGCGCTGGCGCGCGAGTGCGACGTACTGATCGAGAACTACAAGGTGGGCGACCTGCGGCGCCACGGGCTCGACTACGAATCGCTGCGCGCCGAGAACCCGCGCCTGGTGTACTGCTCCATCACCGGCTACGGCCAGACCGGGCCGTACCGCCAGCGCGCGGGCTACGACTCGGTCTTCCAGGGCATGGGCGGGCTGATGGCCGTTACCGGCCACCCCGACGGCGAGCCCGGCGGCGGCCCGCAGCGGGTGGGCCTGATCATGACGGACTTTACCGCCGGCATGTACGCATCCATCGCCATCCTTGCCGCGCTCAACCACCGCGACGTGGTCTCGGGCGAGGGCCAGTACATCGACCTGGCGCTGCTCGACGCGCAGGTTGCGGCGCTGTCGCACGCCGGCATGGCCTACCTGGTCTCGGGCGACAAGCCGGTGCGCAACGGCGCGGCATCGCTGGCCGCCGCGCCCTCGCAGATGTACCACTGCCAGGACGGGCCGCTGATGCTGGTGGTGGGCAACAACACGCAGTTCGCCAAGCTGGTGGCCGCCATGGGCCTGCCCGAATTGCTGCAGGACGAACGCTTTGCCGCCAACGCCGGCCGCGTCGTGCACCGCCAGGCGCTGAACGCCATCCTGGAGCCGATATTCCTGTCGCGCCCCAAGGCGCACTGGGTGGAGGCACTGAACGCCGTGGGCGTGCCCTGCGGCGCGGTGAACGAGCTGCCCGAGGTGTTCGAAGACCCGCAGGTGCAGGCGCGCGAGATGGTGGTGCATATGCAGCACCCCCTGCGCAGCGCCATGCCCATGCTGGCCAACCCCATCCGCCTGTCCGCCACCCCGGTCAGCTACCGCTCCCGCCCGCCCGACCTGGGCCAGCACACCGACGAGGTGCTGGCGGCATTGCTGGGGTGCAGCGCGGAGCGGCTGCGGGAGTTGCGGGAGGCGGGGGTGATTTGAGTGGGGGCTGGGCTGGGGCTCGCAGTGCAGGCTGGAGGGGCTGCAGGCGTATTGCAATGTGAAGCTGGTGAGTGAGGAGCAGTAGGGCTGCTATTGAAAAGAGAGCTTTTGACGATTGTTTGTTAGGTATTTCAATGTGAATGCTGCGGGCGGCGCGCTCCCAGGCGCCGGCATTTTTTGCAAGGCTGGGCTTTGTTCCTTCCAGTGAGGCTATGGAGCGAGTCCGGGGGCATGCTTCATAAACCTTCTTTTTAGGCTCAAGGATTTTGAAATCGAAGGTGGTCAGTGATAGACGACAGCTTTCAGCTAGGGACTGTTATAGATCTACCGGCAAAGCCACCCTTCGAAGCCGAGCGCGACCGGAGGATTGCCGAAATGAGGCGGCTCGACAGCAGAGCTAGCCAGCAGTTTCACCTTGCACCAGAGTTTGTGCCCTCTTTCGACGTGAACTCGAGTAGTTCAATGCCTCCCATATATCGAATCGGCTCATCATCGGTGAAGGCAATGATGTAGTCTTGTAGCCAGCGATGCTTTGCAAGTTCAGTCTCACGGCCATCAAGTTCCGCTGACTCTGCGGCAAAAATTGCCTTGGCTAACTGGTAGCATTGGGTCACATGACTGTGGGCAAAATGAACAAAATGGACACCGTTTTGGATGCAAATTAGAGCTTCATCTTGGACGCGTCGTATGTCCTCGGGGGGGAATCTACTGCCGGTGCGCAACATTTCAACTACGCTTTTATCGATCACGACTCGTGGGTAAATGGCTTGTTTCTGCTCAATCTCATACGCGACCGCGAGGGCATGGCTGTATGTGAGACTGCCAGACTTGAAGTGCTGCTCGAATGCAATACCTCCACGGATCAGCAGGCCACTTTGGAGAAATGCCCGTTGAACTTCTGCGATAGTCGAGAGAAATTCCGCAATCCCTGTCGAGGCGTTTGCGGCGATGATGATCGTGTCACTGATCGCCTGATAGGCCAACTCAGTCTCATTGATTGAGTTGAGCACGGATAGGGCCGTCTCAAGCTTCGACTTAAACGTCTCGCGTCCAGAGGCGCGGTCCGCCTTAAGGTGATTGCGATACGCAAGAACGTCAAGCAGGGCAACTAAGCTATAGGTCTTTGCCATCATCGTCTACTCGAGGATGGCAGCGAGCTTTGCGATCTCTGCACTGTATTCGTCCATGCGCTTCACCCATTCACCCCAGACGGCACCGCGGTAGTAGTCACCGTCAGAGGATGCAAGCTCGGTATCCTTCTGGTCGATGTCAAAAATGGCTTTCCCGACCAATTGGGCAACTGGCGCCATTGGGCCAACATCCCGGATTGATGCAACGAATGGCTGAGATAGGAGTTGAGAGGATAATGGCTCGAGCCGCTTTAGCGTAGGGTTTGCCAGCATCCCGATTAGCGCGTCTCTGACGCGTTCTTCCCACTTCAAATAGGATGCTTTTTTCTGACCGGCTCGATGGATCTTATAGTTATTAAGAATCGCACCATAGAATTTTGTAATGGGGAAGTACGCTTCTAGGCCAAATGGCTCGAAGGATGCTACAACGGCCTCATGCCTAGAAAGCCAGTCGCTAATAATCGCTCCCATGCCTTGGACTGCCTGGAATGAGAAGCGGTCTGGCGCTGTGGGAATAAAGACGCCGTCGCACGCGAGGATCACCATGCGTGTTATCGACCCTGCACTTGGGCCGACGTCGCAAAGGACGTATTCAAAACCGTGTAGACTGGCTAGATCACGAAACATGCGGGTGAGCACGGCATATGTGTTCTTTTCGTGCACCGCCTCCGTGATTGCCTGAGCAATTGCAACCGAGAAGTTCTGCTCGGCACGCGAGAAGTTGATGTCCCCCCGGAGTAGAAAAAGGTTTTCGTAAATGGGAGAGGCTGCAAGCTGTATTCTTTTTGCATCGATCCGCGCGGCGTCACCATCGAATCGTGGTTTCAGCGCCTCATAAATGGTCGTTCCAGGGAGCGAGGCATCTGGGTCGTCGTAGCTCTCTGTGGCGCAGAAGAACAATTCTGTGCAATTGCATTGAGGATCGCAGTCAACTAGGGAAGGTCTGCAAAACCTCTCGTCAATCCGACTGGTGTGCAACCTGAGGAG
>NZ_JBMDII010000012.1:0-139079 GCF_057808605.1 Comamonas sp. FG99 | reverse complement strand
CCGCCGCATCGGCGCCCGCCGGCACCGTGGGCGCCAGCGGCACGGGCGCGGCGCTGGTGCGCCGCAGCCAGGCCCAGCCGCCGTGCAGCAGCAGCCAGGCATACATCAGCAGGTTCCAGGCGAGCAGGGCCAGGAGCGGCAGCGACAGCAGGTTCACCCGGTGCGGGTCGGCGATGCGGTGGCCGGCAAAGCCCGCCAGCAGCGCGCCGGCCACGATGGCCAGCGGCACCCAGGGGGCCAGGCGGGCGCTTTGCCGCCACACCTGCCGCACGTCGGCGGGCAGTTCGCTGGCCTGGATGATGCGCGCCGCCCGCTGTTGCACGAAGGCCTGGAAGCGCGGCGAGGCCGCGCTGGCGCCGCCGGCCGCAGGCGGCTCGGAGCCCAGCGCGTGCAGGGTATCGGCGGTGATGGCCTGGCAGCGCTCGGGCGAGGGCAGGGCGGGCGAAGGTGCGGCAGTCTCGATGGCATAGGCCAGCACGATGTCGCGAACGGCATCTGGTCTCATGCCCGCTATTGTGCCTGCCGGCGCGCCAGGGCCGTGTCAGGCGGGCACGTTGACCGGCGACATGCCTTCGAAGAAAACTGTGCAGAATTGTTTCGCGACCTGCGCGATCGAGCCCTTGCGCGGGTTGTACCAGGCCTGGGCGTAGTTCACCGAGCCGAGGATGAACACGCGGCACAGGCCCAGGTCCACGTCGGGCCGCAGGTGGCCCTCGGCCTGCAGCTCCAGCAGCAGCCTGTCCCAGATCTTGCGGTGCTGCTGGTGGCGCTTGTCCTGCTGGCGCTGGAGCTTTTCTGGCAGCTGGCCCAGCAGCTTGCTGTTGGCGGCGGCGAAGTCGCTGTTGCTGACGAAGCCGTCCAGGATGCCGGCGACCGCGGCCTCGAAGCGCTGGCGGGCATCGGCGCCGGCGGGCAGGGCCTGCAGGTGGGCCTGCAGCGTTTGCTCGAAGCGCTCCACGCCATGCGCCATCACATGCTCGACCAGGTCTTCCTTGGACGAGAAGTGGTAGTAGATGCTGGCTGCCTCGATGCCGGCCTGCTCGGCAATCGCGCGCATGGTGGTGGCCGCGTAGCCATGGGCGCCCAGCATCTTGGCCGCGTAGTGCAGCAGGTTCTCGCGGGTGTCGGTCGCGACTGTGACAGGTTTTCTGGCCATCGGTACCCTTGTTCGATTGATCGTTAGTTAGGTATATGTTAGCCAATAAAGGGTGAGGCAGGACTGATTGTAGGGGGATGTTTTCCCGGGGGCGAAATGGTCGCTTACGTTTGCTGCTGCATATGGAAGCTGGCCAGGTCAGCATGCACCATGAAGGCTGGGCTGGCGGCGCGCGGCAAAGCAGACCAAGCGCTTGCAGGCAACATGCTCAATCCGCACCGTGCAGCAATGCCCGCCGGTACTGTGCCGCCTCGGCTGCATGGCTGGCGGCGATGCGCTCGGCGCCAGCCAGGTCGGCAATGGTGCGGGCCACGCGCAGCGCGCGGTGGACGCTGCGCGCCGACCAGCCGAGCCGGTCGGCGGCGTTTTGCAGCAGCGCCAGCGCGGCGGGCTCGGCCTGGTGGTGCGCATCGAGCCGCTGGCCCTGCAGTTGCTGGTTGTCCGTGCCCTGGCGCGCCAGTGCCAGCGCGCGCGCCGCCACTACACGCGCGCGCACCGCGGCGGACGGCTCCCCGGCCGGTGCCCGCAGCAGCTCGTGCGGCGGCAGCGGCGCGACTTCCAGGTGCAGGTCGATGCGCTCGAGCAGCGGGCCGCTGATGCGCGACTGGTAGCGCGCCACCTGGTCGGGCGTGCAGCGGCAGTCCCGCTGGCGCGAGCCCCGAAAGCCGCAGGGGCAGGGGTTCATCGCGGCGATCAGCTGGAAGCGCGCCGGGAACTGCGCCTGCCGTGCGGCCCGGGCGATGGTGATGTGGCCGGTCTCCAGCGGCTCGCGCAGCGCTTCGAGCGCGGCGCGGGGAAACTCCGGCAGCTCGTCCAGAAAGAGTATGCCCTGGTGCGCCAGCGAGATTGCGCCCGGCAGGGGCGGGTTGCCGCCGCCCACCAGGGCCACGGCGCTGGCCGTGTGGTGCGGCGCCTGGGTGCTGCGCCGGCCCCAGCGCGCGGGATCGAAGCGCCCGGCCAGGCTGTGCAGCGCGGCGTTTTCCAGCGCCTCGGTGACGCTCATGGCCGGCAGGATGCCGGCAAAGCGCTGCGCCAGCATGGATTTGCCTGCGCCGGGCGCGCCCAGCATCAGCAGGTTGTGGCCGCCGGCGGCGGCGATCTCCAGCGCGCGCCGGGCGCTGGCCTGGCCCTTGACGTCGGCCATGTCGGGATGCTCGCCTGCGGGCAGACTGGCTGGCGGTGCAAGCCGCTGCCAGCCTTCGGCAGGGGCATCCTCGCCAGGCGGATGCAGCGCGAAGTGGCGCACCACGTCGAGCAGGTGGCTGGCGCGGTAGACCTCGGCGCCGGGCACCAGGGCCGCTTCTTCGGCGCTGCCCGGCGGCAGCACCTGCCGCACCGGCAGGCTGCGCCGGTGCAGGTCCATGCTGGCGGCGAGCGCGCCGCGCACCGGCCGCAGCGCACCCGACAACGACAATTCGCCGGCAAACTCGTAGTGCGCGAGCCGCGTGGCATCGATCTGCCCGCTGGCCGCGAGTATGCCGATGGCGATCGGCAGGTCGAAGCGCCCCGAATCCTTGGGCAGGTCGGCGGGAGCCAGGCTGACGGTGATGCGCTTGCTGTGCGGAAACTCCAGCCCGCTGTTGGACAGCGCCGAGCGCACGCGCTCACGCGCCTCCTTCACCTCTACTTCCGCCAGGCCCACCAGCGTGAAGTTGGGCAGGCCGTTGGCCAGATGCACCTCCACCGAAACCGCGTGGGCCTGCAGCCCGGCCAGCGCCCGGCTTTGCACCATTGCGAGACTCATATTGCCCTCTCTTTGTTTTTGCCATGCCAAATTGCACCATGTTGGTGCAATTTGGCCGGTGCTTGTTGGTGCACCGCAGCGTGCAAGCATGGGCAAGAACCCGCGCGCTGGCAAGAGGGTGATGGCGGTAGATATCGCGGGATTGCAAATTTGATAGCTGTTGGTGGAAGTGGAGTGGGCGCTACTGGCATATTTTGTTGCAAATGGCACGCTACGTGCATTGCAACCGCTATCCAAGCAAGACGATGCAAAGGGGTGAATGATGGCGAAGTTGCACAGTGATGAACGTTCCGGCAAGCGCTGGGCCCTGGCCGCCCTGGTGGCGCTGGCGCCCATGGCGGCCAGCGCGCAATGGTCGGCCAACCTGGGGCTGACCACGAACTACAAGTTCCGCGGGCAGGACCAGAATACCGCGCATGCGCGGGTCATCAAGCCGGCGCTGCAGGGCGGCGTGGATTATTCGTTCGGCGAGTCGGGCTTCTACGTGGGCAACTGGAACTCGATGGTGAACTGGCTCGACAACAACAAGGTCGAGATGGATTTCTACGGCGGCTACAAGTTCAAGGCCGCCGATGTGGACTGGGACGTGGGCCTGCTGACCTATGTGTACCCGGGCAACACCACCGGCAACACCACCGAGGTGTACGGCGCCGGCACCTATGGCCCGCTGACGGTGAAATACTCGCACACCGTGTCCAAGGACTATTTCGGCTGGGCCGGCAACAAGGTGGACGGCTCGTCCAAGGGGCGCAACACCGGCTACCTGAACGTGGCCTACGCGCAAGAGGTCGCGCCGAAGCTGACGCTGAAGCTGGCGCTTGGCTATACGCGCTTTTCCAGCGACATCAAGGACCTGGGCGTGCCCAACTATGTGGACTACAGCGTGGGCGGCGCCTACGACCTGGGCGACGGTTTCGCGCTCAGCGCCGCCTGGGTGGGCGCCAACAAGCGCAGCTATTTCGGCTGGGTGAACAAGGGCCGCGCCATTGTGGCGCTGAACAAGACTTTCTAATCCATTGAGGAGCACATCATGACCATGAAGATGGTGACCGCCGTGATCAAACCCTTCAAGCTGGACGAGGTGCGCGAAGCGCTGTCGGACATCGGCGTGAACGGCATCACGGTGAGCGAGGTGAAGGGCTTTGGCCGCCAGAAGGGCCATACCGAGCTGTACCGCGGCGCCGAGTATGTGGTGGATTTCCTGCCCAAGGTGAAGCTGGAGGTGGCGGTGAGCGAAGAGCTGGTGGACCGGGTGATCGAGGCCATCGAGGGCGCGGCGCGCACCGGCAAGATCGGCGACGGCAAGATCTTCGTCGCGCAGCTGGAGCAAGTGGTGCGCATCCGTACCGGCGAGACCGGCAACGAGGCGCTCTGAGCGTGCGGAGGAACCAGGATCATGAAAAAATTTATTTCGATCATCACTTTTCTCGCGCTGCTGCTGACGGTGCGCGTGGGCATGGCGGCTGATTTTCCCGAGGCCAAGCTGAGCTTCGAGCTGGGCAAGTCCGAGCTGCCCGCCGACGCGGGCGCCGCGATCGGCCAGGTGGCCGACTACCTCAAGGCCACCAAGGATGCCAAGGTGCTGGTGTCCGGCTATACCGATACGTCGGGCGATGCCGCAACCAATGCCGAGCTGGCCAAGAACCGTGCCCTGGCGGTGGCCGCGGCGCTCAAGGCCGCCGGCGTGCCCGACGAGAGCATCGTCCTGAAAAAGCCCGACGAGGTTGAGAAGGTGGGCGACCCCGAGTCCGCCCGCGTCGTGGCCCTGACGCTGGCCGTCGCTGAGGCCGCGCCGGCCGCCGCTCCTACGCTGAGCGCGGGCGACACGGCGTGGATCCTGACGTCCGCGATGCTGGTGACGCTGATGGTCATTCCCGGCCTGGCGCTGTTCTACGGCGGCCTGGTGCGCGCCAAGAACATGCTCTCGGTGCTGGCGCAGGTGTTCACCATCTTCGCGCTCATCACCGTGCTGTGGGCCATCTACGGCTATTCGCTCACCTTCGCGGGCGAGGGCAATTTCTTCGGCGGCCTGAGCAAGGCCTTCCTGATGGGAATCAAGCCCGACACGCTGTCCGGCCCCATGCCCACGGTGCCCGAGTTCGCCTTCGTGTCCTACCAGTCCACGTTCGCAGCCATCACGGTGGCGCTGATCGTGGGTGCATTCGCCGAGCGCATCAAGTTCGCTGCCGTGCTGGTGTTCGGTGTGCTGTGGTTCACCTTCAGCTATGTGCCGATCGCCCACATGGTCTGGGGCGGCGGCCTGCTGGGCAAGGATGGCGCGCTGGACTTCGCTGGCGGCACCGTGGTGCACATCAACGCCGGCGTGGCCGGCCTGGTGGGATCCTATGTGCTGGGCAAGCGCATCGGCTTCGGCCGCGAGGCGCTGGCGCCGCACAGCCTGACGCTGACCATGGTAGGCGCATCGCTGCTGTGGGTGGGCTGGTTCGGCTTCAACGCCGGCTCGGCCGGTGCAGCCAACGGCATCGCTGGCCTGGCCTTCATCAACACCATCGTCGCCACCGGCGCCGCCACGCTGTCGTGGCTGCTGGGCGAGGCGCTGCACAAGGGCAAGCCCTCGATGCTGGGCGCGGCCTCGGGCGCGGTGGCTGGCCTGGTGGCGATCACGCCGGCCGCCGGTTTCGTGGGCCCGATGGGCGCCATCGTCATGGGCCTGATCTGCGGCATCGTCTGCCTGTGGGGCGTGAGCGGCCTCAAGCGCCTGCTCAAGGCCGATGACACCTGCGACGTGTTCGGCGTGCATGGCGTGGGCGGCATCGTCGGCGCCATCCTCACCGGCGTGTTCTGCGCCTCGGGCCTGGGCGGCCAGGAGCCTGCCAACTATGCGATGGCCGCGCAGGTGTGGGTGCAGGTCAAGAGCGTGCTGATCACCATCGTGTGGTCGGGCGTGGTGTCCTTCATCGCCTACAAGCTGGCCGGCATGCTGGTGGGCCTGCGGGTCTCGGAAGAGTCCGAACGCGAAGGCCTCGACATCAGCTCGCATGGCGAAGTGGCCTACAGCCGCTGATCAGTTTGCTTGCTTACTCCTTGGGGGCCGGACGGGTGACGAACCCGGCCGGCTTTTTTTTGGTGTTTTCTTAGATGGCGCCGGCGGTGCCTGGCTGGGGCCACAAGGCCAGGCCGCCTGCCAGGCTGAAGGCCTGGCCGTGGCCCAGGCGCCGCAGCGCGCGGGCGGCCTGGGCGCTGCGGTTGCCGCTGCGGCAGTAGAAGATCACCGGTGTTTCGGCGGGCAGCGCCAGCCATTGCGGCAGCGCGTTCAGCAGGCCCGACAGCGGCACCGCCTGGGTGCGGCCGCTGTCCGCATCCAGCGCCAGGGCACCGCCCAGCTGCTGCTCGTAGGGCTCGCGCACATCCACCAGCAGCGGCGCCGGGCTGGCCTGCAGCAGGGCCTGCGCTTGCCCGGGCGGCAGCTCGAGCCGCTGCGACTGGCTGGCCTGCGCCGCGGTGTCCGCGCAGGCCAGGGTGCTGGCGAAGCGGTTGTCAGGATCGTGCGCCGGCAGCAGCAGCGTGCGCGGGCCAACGGCCTGCTCCAGCGGGCCCGGCAGCACGCTGTCGCCCATGAAGGCGAAGCGCAGGCCGTCGCCTTCGTGCAGCAGGTAGGCCGTGGCGTCGGGTAGCGCCAGGCGCGCCAGTGGGCAGGCGCCCATCTCGATCTGCATGGCGCCCTCGGGCCAGCCCAGCGCGTCCACCGGGCCTGCGTCCTGCAGCTCGGGCGGCACGGCCGCGCGCAGCTCGTGCGCGGCAGACTGGTGGCTGCCATGGCTGCGTGTGCCCAGCACCGCGGCCAGCGTGAAGCCGCGGCAGCGCACCCATTGCGCCAGGCGCGGGACCAGCTCGGGCAGCGGGTCGATCACCACGCAGCGCTGGCTGGCGGCGTCGGCCACCAGGTAGCAGCAGGCGCCATCGACGGCAAAGCGCGTCAGCAGCGGGGCCGTGCCGTGCTCGGTGGCTTGCGGCGTCTCTACCAGGCAGTTGGCGCGCAACGCGGCACCGCAGGCGCGGATGCGGGTGCAGGCTTCGTCGATCATCGCTGTCGGGTCGGCCGCGCCGAAGGACATGCGCACCGCGGCTGCGGTCTGCCAAGCGGGCAGGCCCATGGCCTCGAGCACATAGCTGGGCTGTGCCTTCGATGCGCTGCAGGCCGAGCCGCCGCTGACGCGCAGGCCCGCGGCGTCGAACAGGTCCAGCAGCAGCCTGGAGCTGAGGCCCGGCACCGCAAAATTCAGCGTGGTGGGCAGGCTCAGCGCCGGCGGCGCATTGAACACCAGCCCGGCGAATGCATCGCGCAGGGCCGACTCCAGTCGGCCGCGGTGGCCGGCCAGTGTGGCGGCGTCGGCGAAGGTGCTGCCGTCCTGCAGTGCCTGCAGCACCGCGCCCAGGGCCGCGATGCCTGCCATGTTCTCTGTGCCGGCGCGCAGCGCGCCCTCCTGGCCGCCGCCGGCGAGCAGCGGCGTGAACGGCGCGCCCTCGCGCACGTAAAGCATGCCTATGCCCTTGGGCGCATAGAGTTTGTGGCCGGAAAACGGCGCGTAGTCGATGCCGCGCTCGATCGGCTTGAGCGCCAGCTTGCCCAGCGCCTGCACGCCGTCGACCAGCCACAGCGCCGGGCTGCCGCGCAGCGCCTCGGCAATGCCGTCCAGGTCGCTGACCACGCCGGTCTCGTTGTTCGCGGCCATGGTGCAGACCAGTCCCGCCGAGGGCGCCTGCGCGCGCAGCCAGTCCAGGTCGTGGCGGCCGTCGGTGCCGACCGCAATCGCCTGCATCGGCAGGTGCAGGCCCAGCACCGCGTTCCAATGCCTGAGCGCCTCGGGCACCGCCTTGTGCTCGGTGGCGCCGTACAGCAGCTGCAGCGCCACCGCCTCGCCCGCATCCTTGCGGCGGCGCAGCGCGCTCAGCGCCGACAGCACGGCGGTCTGGATGCCCTCGGTCGCGCCGCTGGTGAAGAGCAGCTGGCCGGTTGGCACCGCCAGCACGCGGCGCGCGGCGGCGCGTACTTCGTCGAGCAGTGCGCGGGCCTTCAGCCCGCTGCCGTGGATGCTGCTGGGGTTGCCGTAGGTATCGGCCATCACCGCCAGCGCGGCAGCGCGGGCCTGGGGCAGCACGGGGGTGGTGGCATTGGCGTCGAGATAGATTTCCATGGCGCCAATTGTCCGGACCATGGCAGGGCATACGCATGCAAAATCAGCTGGTTATGGCATTATGTTTGGAATTAAATTCCAATATTCATGCAAAAACTAAAACTGGATTCTATTGATCGCAAGCTGCTGGAGCTGCTTCAGGCCGATGCCGAGACCCAGGTCGCGGATCTGGCGGCGCAGGTCGGCCTGTCGGCCACGCCGTGCTGGCGCCGCATCCAGCGGCTCAAGGAGGCGGGCGTCATCAAGCGCCAGGTGGCGCTGGTGGACCGCGACAAGGTGAATGTCGGCGTGACCGTCTTCGTCGCGGTGCGCACCAGCACCCACAGCCAGGAATGGTTCGAGCGCTTTTGCGCCACGGTGCAGGTCATACCCGAGGTGGTCGAGTTCTACCGCATGAGCGGCGACGTGGACTACCTGCTGCGCGTGGTGGTGCCCGATATCGCGGCCTACGACAAGGTCTACAAGCGCCTGATTGCCGACACCCAGCTGTTCGACGTGTCCTCCAGCTTCGCGATGGAGGAGCTGAAGTTCACCACCGCGCTGCCGCTGTCCTATATTCCCTGAGCAGGGCCCGTGGCTGCCGGTTGGCATGGAAAATGCGAATGCAGCGCATATTTCCATGTTTCGAAGAGGAGAGCCATGACCTGGCATACCGTGATCAGCCAAGCCTTCGCCGTGGCTGAGTCGCCCTTCTGGCACCCTGGCGAGCAGCGCCTGTACGGTGTGGACATCGCCGGCCGCCTGCTGTGGCGAACCGTGCCGGGCTCGGGTGTGGTCGAGCGCTGGGCCATGCCCGATGAACCCGGCTGCATCGCGCCCGCGCGCAGCAGCGGCGCCGACAGCGGCCTGGTGGTGGCGCTGCGCGACTGCATCTGCCGTGCACCCGTCTGGGGCGGCGAGCTGCAGGCCATCGCCCGCCTGCCGATCGATGCTGCCAGCCAGCGCGCCAACGATGGCAAATGCGATGCCCAGGGCCGGCTGTGGGTCGGCACCATCCACGAGCCCGCCGGCGGCCCGCGCCAGCCGGTCGCCGGCCTCTACTGCGTGGACGGGCAACGCCAGTCGCCCCAGGGTGCGTCGGTGCGCGCGGTGCTCGGCGGCGTGGCCAATGCCAACGGCCTGGCCTGGTCGCCCGACCGGCGCAGCATGTACTGGGCCGATACCCCCAGCCATGCCATCCGCCGCTGGCGCTGCGACGTGCAGGGCAACCCGCTGGGCGAGGGCGAGGTGTTCATGCAGTTCCCCGCCAAGCCCGAAGGCTGGCGCCCGGGCGAGCCCGGCTACGGTGGCCGCCCCGATGGCGCCGCGGTGGATGTGGACGGCAACTACTGGTGCGCCATGTACGAAGGCGGCCGCGTATTGCAGATATCGCCTGCAGGCAAGATCCTGGCCAGCCATGTCACCCCGGCGCTGTGCCCCACCATGCCGTGCTTTGGCGGCGCGGACGGCCGCACGCTCTACGTCACCTCTGCCCGCCATGGCCGCGGCAAGGACGAGCTGGACCAGCTGCCGCTGTCGGGCTGCGTGTTCGCGATGCGGGTTGGCGTGGCGGGCCTGCCGGTGCAGCCCTGGCGCGAGGTTTGAGCGGGCGCCGCGATTCACGCATCGCTGCAGAAAATTTCAAACCCGAGCGACGGCCTGCCGCCGCAACTGCCGCTACCATCCGGGCATGGATTCCACTGTCAGCCAGATGCAGGAGCGCATACGCGCAGCCCATGCCAGCCAGACCCCGCTTCGCATCCGCGGCGGCGGCACCAAGGACTTCTATGGCGTTCGCCACGGCGGCGAGCTGCTGGACATGCGCGCGCACACCGGCATCGTCGACTACGAGCCCAGCGAACTGGTGGTCACCGTGCGCAGCGGCACGCCGCTGCTGCAGCTGGAGCAGTTGCTGCAGGCGCGGGGCCAGTGCCTGCCATTCGAGCCGCCGCACTTCGGCGCCGGCGCCACCGTGGGCGGCATGGTGGCGGCAGGCCTTTCGGGGCCCGCGCGGGCGGCGGTGGGCTCGGTGCGCGACTATGTGCTCGGCCTGTCCATGCTCAATGGCCAGGGCGAGCACCTCACCTACGGCGGCCAGGTGATGAAGAACGTGGCCGGCTACGACGTCTCGCGCCTGATGGCCGGCTCCTGGGGCACGCTGGGCCTGCTCACCGAGATCAGCCTCAAGGTGCTGCCCATCCCCAAGGCACAGGCCACGCTGTACTACGAATGCAGCCAGCAGCAGGCGCTGCACCTGCTGGCGGGCTGGCGCGCCCAGCCGCTGCCGGTCAATGCCAGCCTGTGGCAAGGCGCCGCCGATGCGCCGGACACGGGCTACCTGATGGTGCGGCTGCGCGGCGCGATGGCGGCGGTGCAGGCCGCGGTTGGCAAGATGGGCGGGCAGGTGCTCGACCATGCACAGGCCGACGCCATGTGGCTGGCCTGCCGCGAGCAGCAGCTGCCGTGGTTCCGCCACATGGAGCCCACGCATGCGCTGTGGCGCCTGTCGGTGCCGGCCACCGCGCCGGTGCTGAGCCACGACGAGGATCTGGGCTCGGCCCTGCTGGAATGGGGCGGCGCGCTGCGCTGGCTGCAGGCGCCCATCGAGCATGCGCAGGCGCTGCAGGCGCTGGCGCGCAGCGTGGGCGGCAGCGCCGTGTGTTTCCGGCTGGGCTCGGCGGTGCAGTGGACTTCTTCGGAGGACTTTGGCCTTGCGCCCGCGTCGCCGGCGCTGCTGGGTGTGCACCAGCGGCTCAAGCAGGCGTTTGACCCGAAGGGGATCTTCAATCCGGGCCGTCTGGGCGACTGGGCCATAGCGTAAGGACCGACCATGCAAACCCAACTGGCCCCCCAATACAAGCGCACGGCCGAAGGCGAGGAGGCCGAGGCCATCCTGCGCAAGTGCGTGCACTGCGGCTTTTGCACCGCCACCTGCCCCACCTACCAGCTGCTGGGCGATGAGCTCGACGGCCCGCGCGGCCGCATCTACCTGATCAAGCAGGTGCTCGAAGGGCAGGCGCCCACGCGCAAGACGCAGCAGCACCTGGACCGCTGCCTGACCTGCCGCAACTGCGAAAGCACCTGCCCGAGCGGCGTGCAGTATGGCAGGCTGCTCGACATCGGCCGCCATATCGTCGACGAACAGGTGGCCCGCCCGCTGGGCGAGCGCATCAAGCGCGGGGCGCTGCGCGCCGGCCTGACCTCCAAGGCCTTTGCGCCGGCCATGGCGCTGGGCCGGCTGGCCAGGCCGCTGCTGCCTGCCACGCTGCAGGACAAGCTGGCCGCCGCGCCCAAGCCCGGGCACTGGCCCAGCCGCGAGCATCCGCGCAAGGTGCTGATGCTGGCCGGCTGCGTGCAGCCGGCGATGATGCCCCATATCAACGCCGCCACCGCGCGGGTGCTCGATGCCGCGGGCATCCAGACCATCGTGGCGCCGGCGGCCACCTGCTGCGGCGCGGTCAGGCAGCACCTGAGCGATCCCGCCGGCGCGCTGGCGCAGGCCAAGGCCAATATCGACGCCTGGTGGCCCTATGTGGCCCGCAAGGAGGCCCTGGCCATCGTGATGAATGCCTCGGGCTGCGGCGTAATGGTCAAGGACTACGGCCACCTGCTGCGCCACGATCCCGACTATGCCGAGCGGGCGGCCGCCATATCCGGCCTCACGCGCGACCTCAGCGAGCTGTTGCCCGAGCTGCTGCCCAGCCTGGCGCCGCAGTTGCAGGGCCGGCTGCGGGTGCCCGATGCGCCGCTGGTCTACCACCCGCCCTGCACGCTGCAGCATGGCCAGAAGCTGCGTGGCGGCGTCGAGACCCTGCTGCGCGGCCTGGGCTTCGACATCCGCGTGGCGCGTACCGAGTCGCACCTGTGCTGTGGCTCGGCCGGCACCTACTCGGTGCTGCAGCCGGAGCTTTCACACCAGCTGCGCGAGCGCAAGCTGCATGCGCTCGACGACTCCTGCGGCGATGCCAGGCCGGCGGCGATCCTGTCGGCCAACATTGGCTGCATCTCGCACCTGCAGGCGGCCAGCAAGGTGCCGGTGCGGCACTGGATCGAGGTGCTGGACGACGCGCTGCAGGCCGCGCCCGACGCCGCGGGCTGACGGGCCCTGGGCTCAGCCCGCGCAGCGCAGCGCCTGTACCCGTTGCATGGCGGGGCGCTCCAGGCAGCGCTGGTGCCAGGCCTGCGCATGCGGGGCAGCGCCGGCGGCTATCGCCGGCAGGCGCTGCAGCACCGCGCACACATTCAGGTCGGCGACGGTGAAGGCCTCTCCCACCAGGTAGTCCTGCCGTTGCAGCAGGCCGTCGAGCAGCGTGACCTTGCTGCGCGCCCGGGCCAGCCCGGCTTCGGCCAGGGCCGGCTGGCGCAGCTCCTGCGGCAGGAATTGCGTGTGCTGGAACCACTGGCGCGCCGGCGGCTCGGCTTCGGTGGCGGCCCACAGCGTCCATTGCAGCACCCGGGCCTGCTGCGCCGTATCGGTGGGCCACAGCGTGCCGTGGCCATAGGTTTGCGCGAGATACAGCGTGATGGCCAGCGATTCGTACAGCACCAGCCCCCGGTCTTCGACGATCGGTATCTGGCCGTTGGGATTCATCGACAGGTAGGGCTCCTGCTTGAGCTCGGGCGCCTGGTAGTGCAGCGGAATGTGTTCGTAAGGCAGGCACAGCTCCTCGGCCGCCCACAGCGGACGCAGGGCGCGCGAGGCGACGATGCCGTAGATTTTCAGGGTCATGGTGGATGGCCTTGGGGAAGTAGGCGTTCAGGCAAGGTCGACGGCCAGCGCCATGCCGTCCTTGCGCGGGTCGGAGGCGCCGCACAGGCGCCCGTCGGGCAGGCGCACGATGCATTGCGCGCCGCCGAAATCGCTGCGCCCGCCCAGCTCGCCTTCCGAGCCCGGCTCCTGGAAGCCGGCGGCGCGCAGCGCGGCGCTGATCGCGGCGGGCATGCCCGCTTCTATGGCCAGGATGCGCCGGCCTTCCAGGCGCCAGCGCGGCTGGTCGAGGGCAGCCTGTGGCGCCTCGCCGGCCGCCAGCATGCGGCACAGCAGCTGCACCTGGCCCTGGGGCTGCATCGCGCCGCCCACCACGCCAAGCACCGCCAGCAGGCGTCCGTCCCGGGTGGCCGCGCCCGGCACCACGGTGTGGAACGGCCGCTTGCCCGGCGCCGCCGCGTTGATATGCCCGGGCTGCGAAAAGCCGTGCCCGCGGTTTTGCAGCACGAAACCGCCTTCGGCCACCGCGATGCCGGAGCCGAAGCGCTTGAAGATGCTGCTCATCAGGGTGATGGCAAAGCCCTCGGCATCGACCACCGTGGTGCACACGGTATTGCCGGCCGGATCGGCCACGGTCTGCTTTGCATGCTCCATCGCGGCCTCCATGGCCCGCACCATCGCCACCATGGTGGCGGGCGCTGCCATGTCGAGCGCCAGCGGCTCCAGCGCCGCCAGCGCATGCAGCACCGCCACGCCGTGGGTGTTGGGCGGGCATTCGAAGATCTCGGCGCCCCGAAAGCGCGTCGATACCGGGGTGCAGAAATGGCCCTGGTGGCCGGCCAGGTCTTCTTCCGCCAGAACGCCGCCCTGGGCCTGCACGGCCTGCGCGCAGGCCTGGGCGATGCGGCCGGTATAAAAGGCCGCGGGGCCATGCCGGGCAATCGCCTCCAGCACCCGGGCCAGGGCCGGGTTGGCGAAAAGCTCTCCGGCGCGCGGTACCGCCTGGGCGCGGTACAGTGCCGCGGCTGCCGGCTCCCGTGCAATGACGGGCTGGAACAGCGCCCATTCGCGTGCCGCTACCGGCGCGACCGCAAAACCCGCGCTGGCGGCTTGGATGGCCTGCGCGAACAGGCCGGCCCAGGGGCGCCTGCCATAGCGCTGGTGCAGGTCGTGCCAGCCTTGCACCACGCCTGGCGTGGTTACGCTCAAGGGATGGCGTTCGGCGATCTTTTGCTGCGGCAAGGCGGCGATATGCCCGGCCGTCAGGCCCAGCGGCGCGCGGCCGGTGCCGTTGTAGCTGATCGGGGGGGAGCCCGGCGGCACCAGCATGGCGAGCAGGTCGCCGCCGATGCCGGTGGCCATGGGCTCGACCACGCCGAGCACCGCGTCGGCCGCGATCGCCGCATCCACCGCCGAGCCGCCGGCCTGCAGCTGCGCCTGGGCGGCCCGGGCGGCCAGCGGATGGCCGGTGGCCACCATGGCCTGGCTGCCCAGGACGCCGGCGGGGTTGGGTGGCGGCTGCATTTTCAGCCGCCCCAGAGTGCCACGGCGGTCACCACGGCCGCCGCCAGGCCGATCACCACCGGTATCAGCAGGGCCCGTGCCAGCTCCAGTACGTTGACGCGGGCGAAGCCGGCCACGGCGATCAGCGACGACCAGGCGATCAGCGTGCCGCCGCCGGTCCAGACCGCGCCCATCTGGCCGAGGGCCGCCAGTGCGGATACGTCCATGCCCGATGCGGGGCCCAGCGCGCCGGACAGGGTGCCGGTGAGCGGCAGGCCGGCAAAGCCGGAGCCGTCGATGCCGGTGACCATGCCCATGATCAATACGCCGAACGACACCAGGAACTGGCTGTCCGGGATCAGGTGCTGGCTGGCCTTGACCAGCTCGAACAGCAGGTCCGGCACGGGCTGGCCGGGCGCGATGCCCAGGATGGGGCCGGCGGTCTCGTGCGAACCGACGAAAAAGAAGCCCGCGATCGGCAGCACGGCGCCCATGGCCTTGAAAGCGAAGACGAAGCCGTCGGTGATGTGGTCGGCCGCGGTATCCAGCATCGGGCGAAAGCCCCGGCGCGCGGTGGTGGCCCAGATCATCAGCAAGGCGGCCACGCCGCCGATCAGCATGGCTGCGTCGCCGCCCTTCAGGTCGGGGGCGCCGGGCACCAGCTTGGGCCCGAGCATCACCAGGATGACGAGCAGGAAGGCCAGCGGCGTGACCACCGCGAACAGCTTGGAGGCGCCTTCGATGCTCTTGGTCTTGCGCAGCTCGGCTTCGATCTCGGAGTTGGTGCCCAGATCGGCCTCGTGCGCCGTGCCCTGGGCCAGCTCGGCCTTGTTGAAGGTGCCGCCGCCTTCGAGCTGGGCGTCGATGCCGGCGGGATTGAGCTCCCAGCGCTCCAGCAGCGCATTGCTGCCTGGCACGACGAGCTTGCGGATCTTCAGGTACGACAGCAAGAGCGCGATCGAGCCCACCACCCAGGACAGCAGCAGGGCCTTGTCGCCCACGGCTGCCGCGCTGATGCCGCCGGCGGCCTTGGCACTGATGCCGGGCGCCACGCCGATCACATAGTCTGACGACAAGGCCATGCCTTGGCCGGCGATGGCAATCGCCATGGCGCCGGCAATCGGGGGCAGGCCTGCGGCGATCGCCGCGGGCAGCAGCACGGCCGCCACCAGCGGAACGGCCGGCGTGGGCCAGAAGAACAGCGAGATCAGATAGGTGACCAGCGCCAGGATGAAATAGGCCACGTGGCCGTTCTTCATCACTGCCCGAAAGGGCTTGACCATGCGGATGTCCGAGCCCAGGTCCTTGAGTGCATTGAGCAGGGCGGTCATCAGCGCAATGATCAGGAAGATGTTGAACAGCTCGCGGGCGGCGGCCATGCTGGCACTAAAAATGCTTCCGATTCCGGTGATGACGCTGCCGCTCCAGGCGAAGGCCACCACGACGGTGGCAATCAGCGATGGAACGACGACATTCGCGCGGAACGCCATCGTGGCAACGATGACCAGCACCCCAACCAGGTAGGCCCAGTGCGCGGGGCCTATAGAAACTGACGGATCCATCGTGTTTACTCCTTCGATTTCCTATCGATTCAATTTGTATACTATATACAGTATGGTGGAAATTCATTAGGGAATACCAGATATTGGCTAAAAATTTAATATTACACCCTGGTTAAAATGGTGTATTTTGGTCGTAATGTATACAAATAGCTGAACTTAATCGGGATTTGCAAAGGGTATTGATCGGTCGCAAAGCCTGCAGGGTCGTTCTTGGCTAAACTAGGGTTAGTACTAGGATCGCGAGGAAAACCTTATGAAACAAGCTTCTATCCAGGCCGCGCAGCGCGAAGACGCATTCCAGTGGCTGACTTCCATGGCGAAGCCGGTGCTGCCGGCCTCGCTGGGCTGGCTGTCCCGTGTCGAGAACGCGTTTGTCGCCTGGCAGGCCAAGCGCCTGGCGCAAATGTCGGTGGGACGCCTGTGGGCGCAGGCCATGCAGGACACGCGCTCGCTGGCCGAGATCCGCCGCGCGGGGCGCTGACGGCTATCCGGCCGGGGCATCTGTATACAGGCTACAGGGGCTGGGGGCATGTAAACTGGCACCAGCCTCCATGCGGCAGCATGGCGGTGCCCGATGTGCCTTGCGCCAGCGGGGATACCATCCACCAAGCCGATATCCATGCAAAAAGCCAACGGAGACAAGAAAACAGGACTGAACCACTCGCCGCTGACCCAGCAGCTGGTGGAGGCACTGCGCGAGAAGATCATGTCGGGCGAGCTGGCATCGGGCGAGCGGCTGGTGGAAGAGCGCCTGTCCGAGGAGTTCGCGGTCTCGCGCATGCCGGTGCGCGAGGCGCTGCGCCAGCTGGCCGCGAGCGGCCTGGTGATCATCGAGCCGCGCCGCGGGGCGTCGGTGGCGCAGTTCCATGGCGACCTGCTGCGCGAGCTGGTGGAGGTGCGCGCCACGCTCGAGGCGCTGAATGCGCGCCTGGCCGCCAAGCGCCATGACCCCGCGCAGATCGCGGAGCTGGAGGCCTTGCTGGCCGAGGGCATGAGGAATGCCCATGCGGGTGATGCCGAGGTGGTGGCCGACCTGAACCAGAAATTCCACGCCGCGCTGGGCAAGGTGGCGGCCAACTCGGTGCTGCAGGAGGTGATGCTGTCGCTGCGCGATCGCACCGCCGTGCTGTTCGCTCCCCGCAGTCGCCAGCGCGCGCCGCAGAACTGGGAGGAGCATGCCGCCATTTTGCGCGCGGTGATCAAGGGTGACCCGGAGCTGGCGGGCCTGCTGGCCGCCCGCCATATCTACAACGCCGCTGGCATCGAGCCCTGAGCGGCGCCTCGCTATTCATGCATGAAGATGCATGAATCCATGGGCTGGGATTGAGTTATTTGCTCTTGTTTTGGTAGTTCCGGTAGGCCAGCCCTGCCAGCGCCACATCTTCCAGGCCCACGCCCACCGCCTTGTACAGGCGAATGCCTGGGCGGGCGGTATCAAGCACATGCCGGCCGCTGGCCAGCGCGCCCAGCTCCACCACCTTGTCTTGCAGTCGCAGCGCCGGGGCTGCCAGCACCAGGTCGCCAGCTTCCTGCAGGGCCTGCTTTTTCCATTCGACCGCGATGACCGAGGCCCGGGCCAGCGCGGCATCGTCGAGCTCGCGGGTGTGCGGCAGGCTGGAGCCGATCGCCGCGACGAAGGCGCCCTCGGCCAGGCGTTCGCCGGCAAACAGCGGCTCCTTGGAGCGCGAGGCGGTGACGACGATGTCGGCATCGGCCACGCCGTCGGTGTTGTGCACGCGCTCCACCTGGGCGCCGGTGAGGCGGGCCAGGCGCGCGGCCAGGTCGTCGGCCGCGAACGGGTCGTATACCGCGATGCGCCGGATGCCAAAACGGTGCACGAACTGCTGCGCATGGGCCATGCCTTGCACGCCGGCGCCGCACAGCAGCAGCTGGCGCGGCTGCGCGGGCGCCAGGTATTCGGCCGCCAGCACGGTGGTGGCGGCCGTGCGCAGGCGGGTGATGGCATTGGCCTGCAGCGTGGCCAGCGGTGCACCCGTTGCGGTGCAGAACAGCAGGATGACGAAGTTGAAGCGGCCCTCGATGGTGGTGTAGACCTTGGCGCCGGTCACGCCCAGCGACGGAATCACCGCGCCCAGGGTCGAGAGCTTGACGCCGCCGGCATCGGTGCGTTCGCGCGCCTGCATCGCGGCCTCGCCGCGGCCCAGGGCTTCGAAGGCGGTGCGCATGCAGGAGAGGGCCTGGTCGGCGGACACCAGCGTGTCCACCATCGCATCGGTAATGTGCAGCATGGTGAGATGGAGAGTGGGTTGAGGGGGCGCCTGGAGCTATTGCAGCCAGACCTTGGCGAGGATCACGCAGGCGCTGGCAAAGGCGGTGCCCAGCAGCCAGCGGCGGATCGCCGCCTTCGAGATGCGCTGCGCGAGCGTGGTAGAGGCGCGAAAGCCCACCAGCATCCAGGGCACCAGCACCAGGAAGTACAGCCATTCGCGTGTACCCATGCGGCCCACCCAGGCGAGCGCCGCCAGCGAGAACAAGGTGCCGGCGAAGAACACCACGCCCAGCGTGGCGCGCATGGCGGGGGCGGGCAGGTGCTGCATGGCGATGGCGAACGGCGGGCCGCCGGCCGCGGTGATCGTGCCCATGATGCCCGAGGCCACCCCGGCGATGGACAGGTTGGCCGGGGTCGGCGCCACGCGCCAGCCGATGACGCTCAGCGCGACCGCCAGCATGATCAGCAGCGCGAACAGCACCGACAGCGCCGTGGTGCTGAACAGCGCCAGCAGCCCGGCGGCGGCCAAGGTGCCGAGCACGCGCCCGGCCAGCGTGGCGGTGGCCACCTTGCCATTGAGCGCATCGCGCTCGCGCAGATAGGCCAGCAGCGCCAACGGCCAGCAGCGGGCCCGGCACCAGCTCGGGAAAGAAGATCGCGGCCAGCGGCGCGCAGAACATGGCATAGCCCAGCCCGCCCACGCCCTGCATCGCGGCACCGGCCAGCACCATCAGCCCCATG
Source organism: Comamonas sp. FG99 (assembly GCF_057808605.1). Lineage (NCBI taxonomy): Bacteria > Pseudomonadati > Pseudomonadota > Betaproteobacteria > Burkholderiales > Comamonadaceae > Comamonas > Comamonas sp. FG99. Next base: position 120,300 of record NZ_JBMDII010000012.1, on the reverse strand, counting down.
CCGAGGTAGGGGCCCCACGACAGCTGGGCCGCGAAGGCGGACAGGGCCTGCATCATGGCAGCTGCCAGCTGACGCTGATGTCGCCGTTCACGAAGGTCTGGCAGGCCAGGCGATGGCCCGCGGCCAGCTGCTCGTCGCTGAAGTGCTTGCGCTCCTTGGGCTTGACGGCATCGGTGTTCTCCAGGCCGGCGACGATCTTGCATTTGCAGGTGCCGCACAGGCCGCCGCCGCACTTGAAGGGGATGCCGCCCTTTTCGCGCAGCGATACGCGCAGCAGGTTGCTGTTGTCCGGGGCCTCGACGGCCTTGTTGTCGTTGGTGACGAAGATGATCTGGGGCATAGCACGCTCTAGGGATTCAGTGGTGGCAGGGGGATGGAAACCAGCTGGGCGTCGAGCGAGCCGAAGTTGCACAGCTGACGCAGTTCGCGCCGGGCCTGCTCCAGGCTGTCGAAGCGCTCCAGGAACTTGGAGGGCACGCGGTTGACCGTGCCGCAGCTGTCTTGCTCGATCACCTGCACCTTGGTCTCGCGTAGCAGCCTGCCGATCACGAACCGGGCCTGCAGGCGGCCGTAGAACCGGTAGTCCCAGGCTTCCAGCAGCTCGATGTCGGCATTGGGCCGGGTGTCGTACTGGCCGGGTTTGCTGGTCAGGATCACAAACATGCGTACTCCTTGCGCTCAGGCGGCGGTGGGGGTGGCGGCGGCGGCGTTGTCGGCCGGGATCTGCTCCAGCTCCAGGTCGTGCTCCAGCCACAGCTGGCAGGCCAGGCGAAAGCCCTGGTCCAGGCGTGCGCCCAGCTGTTTTTTCTCTTTCCAGTTCGGGGGCGGCAGGTTTTCCGCGCCGGCAATGATGCGGCAGGCGCAGGTGGCGCACTTGCCCATGCCGCACTGGTAGCTCAGGTGCGGGTAGGGGTACTGCTTGATGCCTGCGCGCACCACCAGGTTGGAGCCGGCCTTGACCTCGTCCTGGTAGGTCTGGCCGTTCTTGTGGAATGTGATCAGTGGCATCCGGCGTCCTTGCTGCTTTGATTGGTATACTGTATACAAATATCAAAACCAAGTCACTAGGGTTAACGAGGATGTTGGTTTGCTGGATCGCCTCAGCCGGGCCGTCGCGTAGCTGTCTGTAGAGGGAAAGTGGAGGCCGTTTCTGTGTATGTGGAGTGGGATCAGGGAAATCACCCATGCCATGGGTTTGGCAGAATCGTTGACTCGGTATGTTGTATACAGTATTCTATGTCTGTCGCTCGGCTCTTGTGGATTCGGCGACGCACTCCGATCAACAGAGGAACAGCCATGACGAACAAACTGATGAACCGCGAAGAATTCCGCACCGCCCTGGAAAACGCCATCAAGGGCAAGAGCGCCAACAAGGCGCCCTTCAGCGTGGCCTGGGCCACCGGCCGCCTGAGCCGCGAGCACCTGGCCCGCTGGGCCGAGAACCACTACCACTATGTGGGCCCGTTCGCCGATTACCTCGGCTACCTGTATGCCCGCACGCCCGACCACATGACCGAGGCCAAGGACTTCCTGCTGGCCAACATGTACGAAGAGGAAATCGGCGGCGACCGCCACACCGACCTGCTGATCCGCTTTGCCGAAGCCTGCGGCACCAGCCGCGAGCGCGTGGTCAACCCCGACAACATGTCGCCCACCACCCGTGGCCTGCAGTCGTGGTGCTATGCGGTCGCGATGCGCGAGGACCCGGTGGTGGCCGTGGCCGGCCTGGTGGTGGGACTGGAGTCGCAGGTGCCGTCGATCTACCGCAAGCAGACGCCCATCCTGCGCGAGCAGTACGGCTTCACCGACGAGGAGGTGGAGTTCTTCGACCTGCACATCGTCTCCGACGAGATCCATGGCGAGCGCGGCTACCAGATCGTGCTCGAGCATGCGAACACGCCCGAGCTGCAGGCCAAGTGCCTGCGCATCTGCGAGATCGGCGCCCAGATGCGCCTGCTGTACACCACGGCGCTCTATCACGACTACGTGGCCAAGGACCTGCACATTCCGGCAGAGGAGCTGCTCGCAGCCTGAGCGCCGCCCCCCGCCTTCCCTCCTCCACACCACGCCTCCAATACCATGGCCGACACAGCGCAAACGTTTCTGAACTACATCGACGGCGCATGGGTGCCCTGCCAGCTGGGCCGCACCTTTGACAACATCAATCCCGCCGATACCCGTGATGTGGTCGGCCGCTTCCAGGCATCGGGCCCGGCCGATGCCGAGGCTGCCGTGCAGGCGGCGCAACAGGCCTTCGATGCCTGGCGCCGCACGCCCATAGGCAAGCGGGCGAAGATCCTGAACGATGCGGCGCTGTACCTGGAGCAGCATGCGGACCGGTTCGCCGCGGAGCTGACCCGGGAGGAGGGCAAGGCGCTGTCGCAGGCCAAGGACGAGTTCCTGCGCAGTGCCCAGACTTTCCGCTTCTACGCCACCGAGGGCCAGACCTACGGCGGCGAGACCTATCCCCAGGATGATCCGAACCTGCATGTGTTCAGCCACCGCGAGCCGCTGGGCGTGGTCACCATCATCTCGCCGTGGAACTTCCCGGCTTCCATCCCCGCGCGCAAGCTGGCGCCGGCGCTGGTCACCGGCAACACCGTGGTGTTCAAGCCCTCGTCGGACGCGCCGCTGTCCGGCATCCGCCTGGTCGAGGCGCTGGAGCAGGCCGGCATACCGGCGGGCGTGGTGAACTGCCTCACCGGGCGCGCCGGCGAGGTGGGCCCGGTGATCACCAACTCGAACAATATCCGCGCCATCTCGTTCACCGGCTCCACCACCGCCGGCGCCCAGATCCACCGCACGGTGCACCTGACGACGCGGCTGCAGATGGAGCTGGGCGGCAAGAACCCGTTGATCGTGATGGAGGATGCCGACCTCGACCTGGCGGTCGACCTCGCGGTCAAGGGCGGCTTCTCGCTCTCCGGCCAGGCCTGCACCGGCACCAGCCGTATCCTGGTGGTGCCTGGCGTGCGCAAGGCCTTCACCGACAAGCTGCTGGCGCGCGTGGCGGCGCTCAAGATCGGCCCCGGCACCGTGCCGGGCATGGACCTGGGGCCGCTGGCCACCGAAAAGCAGCTGCAGACGGTGATGAAGTACATCGAGATTGGCCGGCAGGAGGCCCGGCTGCTGTGCGGCGGCGAGCGCCTGGGGGGCGCGGGCTTCGAGCAGGGCTACTACGTGGCGCCCACCGTCTTCACCGAGGTGCGCAACCACATGCGCATTGCGCAGGAAGAGATTTTCGGCCCGGTGCTGGCCATCATCGAGGTCAAGGACTTCGACGATGCGATCGCCCAGGCCAACGACACCGAGTACGGGCTGTCGGCCAGCATCGTGACGATGAACCCGCGCTACATGCATGTGTTCACCAACGAGATCCAGGCCGGCACCGTGAAGATCAACCGCACGACCACCGGCAACCTGGTGAACGCGCCGTTCGGCGGCCTGAAGAACTCCAGCACCTCGACCTTCCGCGAGTCGGGCCGCGCCGGCCTGGAGTTCTTCACCCAGATCAAGACCGTATACCGCGGCGTGTGAACGCGCCGCCCCACCACCAACGAGCAAGGAAAGAACGATGAAAAGCGCATGGAAACTGGAGTTGCAGGAAGCCCGCGCGATGGCGCGCGCCGCGCTGGCCAAGGCCGGCGAGATCGGGGTGCTGGAGACGGTGTGCATCACCGATGAGGGCGGCTTCCCGCTGGTGCTCGAGCGCATGGACGGCGCCCGCGTGACCGGCCCGCAGATCGCCTGGAACAAGGCCTTCACCGCTGCCGGCCACAAGCGCTCCACGCATTTGTTCAACACCGCGCCCAACGGCCCGGCGCTGCCCGGCAACGAGGCCTTCGGCATCCAGTGGAGCTTCGAGGGCAAGTTCGCGGTGTTCGTCGGCGGCTTTCCCATTGTCGTCAACGGCGAGGTGATCGGCGGCGTGGGCCTGTCGGGCGGCAACGGCGAGCAGGACACCGCCTGCGGCCTGGCGGCGCTGCAGGCCCTGAGGGAGCAGCTGGGCGCCGGCGCCGAGGTGCTGGTGCAGGCCGATATCAAGAAATGAGCAAGCGGTGCCGCGGGCCTGGCGGCCGGCGGCGCCCGGGAGCAATGCCATGAGCTACCGCGTACTGTGGATGCAGACCCAGCAGGCGTTCGAGGTGCAGGCCGACGAGTCGGTGCTCGATGCGGCCCTGCGGCAAGGCATAGGCCTGCCGCACGAATGCACCTTCGGCGGCTGCGGCACCTGCCGCATGAAGGTCGAGGACGGCCAGATCGCCTACGCGGACGGTGAGCTGCCGCTGGCGATGAGCGAAGACGAGCATGCCCAAGGCTACGCGCTCGCCTGCCAGGCGCGTGCGCAGTCCGACCTGGTCATCAGCGTGGATACCGGCCCGGCCTGCTCGCCGCCCGCCGAGCTGCGCGCCACCGTGGCCGAGATCCGCATGCACACGCCCGATGTCTACCACCTGGCGCTTGACCTGCCCGAGGGCCACGGGGTGCGGTATGCGGCGGGCCAGTACCTGAATATCCTCCTGCCGGATAGTGAGAGCGGGGGCGGGCACCGCAGCTTCTCCATGTCATCGCCGCAGCAGGGCGACCGCGTGAGCCTGCAGATCCGCAGGGTCGCCGGCGGCCGCTTCACCGATGGCATGCTGGCCGCGCTGCAGCCAGGCGACGCGCTCCAGCTGGAGCTGCCGCACGGCACTTTCTGCTACCACGCGCAGGACTATCAGCCCATGGTGTTCGCGGCCACCGGCACCGGCTTTGCGCCGATCAAGGCGATCCTGGAGTCGCTGCTCGGCGACGAGGACTGCCCGCCCATCCATTTCTACTGGGGCATGCGCGACGAGAAGGACCTGTACCTGCTCGACGAGATCGAGGCGTGGGTCGCGCGGCTGTACGAATTCACCTTCGTGCCGGTGCTCTCGCGTGCCGGCGCCGGCTGGAGTGGGCGCCGCGGCCATGTGCAGGACGCGATCCTGGAAGATTTCGCCGACCTGTCCGAGCACTCCATCTACCTGTGCGGCTCGCCGGCCATGATCCAGGAGGCCAAGGCCTGCCTGGGGCTGGCCGGCGCGCAGCCCAGCAAGATATACAGTGACAGCTTCGTCTTCCAGAACGAGGCCGCGGCGCTGGCCGAGCTGGGCGCGGCGGATTGACGAAAAAACGGAGGACGGCATGGACCTGGGCTTGAAGGGCCGATCGGCGCTGGTATTCGGCGGCAGCAAGGGCATGGGCCGGGCGGCCGCGCGCCGCCTGGCGCTGGAAGGCGCCGAGGTGGTGATCGCGGCGCGCACCGAAGCCACGCTGCGGCAGGCGGCCGAGGCCTTGGCGCAGGAGTGCGGGTGCCCGGTGCGCCATGTGGTGGCCGACATCACCCGGGCGGCGGGGCGCGAGGCCGCGCTCGCGGCCTGCCCGGCGCCGGACATCCTGGTGAACAATGGCGACGGCTACCCGCCCGGCGATTTCCGCGAATGGAGCAGCGACACCTGGCACGAGGCGCTCGACATGATGATGGTCGGCCCGATCGACATGATCCGCCGCGTGGTTGACGGCATGCAGCAGCGCCGCTTCGGCCGCATCATCAACATCGTCTCGCGCAGCGTGAAGGCGCCGCATGCGGAGCTGGGGCTGTCCAACGGCGCGCGCGCGGGCCTGGTGGGCTTTGTCGGCGGCCTGGCGCGCCAGACGGTGCGCCACAACGTCACCATCAACAACGTGCTGCCCGGCGCCTTCGACACCGATGCCCAGGCCCGCCACATCGACAAGCTGGCCAGGCAGAGCGGCACATCGGTGCAAGAGGTGCGCAAGAGCCGCGAGGCGGCCAATCCCGCGGGCCGGTTTGGCCACCCCGACGAGGTGGGCGCGCTGATTGCGTACCTGGCATCGGCGCATACCGGCTATATCACCGGCCAGAACTGGCTCATCGACGGCGGCGAGTACCCCGGCACGTATTGACCGGGGCGCGGGCTCCGGGGCTTGGTGGCTACAGCGCCGCCGCAGGCGCACGCACCAGGCTGGGCGCATGGCCGATGATGCGCTTGAACGCGCGGCTGAAGGACGCCTCCGATTCATAGCCGAGGCGCTCGGCCGCCACGGCGATGCGCATGCGGTCCTGGGCGATCCACTGCCGGGCCTGGAACATCTTGACCTTGGCCACGTACTGCGCCGGGCTCTCGCCCATGGTGCGGCTGAAGGCTTCGGCAAACGAGGAGCGCGATGCGCCCATCACGCGGGCCAGTTCAGGCACCGTCCATGCTTTTTCGGGGGCCGCATGGATGGCGGCAATCACCTTGCCGATGCGCGGGCAGCGCACGGCGGCGATCCAGCCCGTGGGCTGGTTGCAACTGCATTCCACCCAGGCGCGGATGATGCTGGCGGCCAGGGCATCGGCCAGGCGCGCCAGAATGCCGCAGCTGCCGATGCGGTTGAGCGCCACTTCGCGCTCCATGGCCTCCAGCAGTGCCGGCACCGTGGCGTCGCGCGCCGTCAGATTGCCGGCCAGCATTACCTCGGGCATCATCTCCAGCAAGGGGTGCAGCGGGTCCAGGTTGAAGCGCATCGAACCACAGAACAGCACATGCGACGGCGGGCCGGCGGCATGGCCAGCGTTGATCGCGTCCACCGCAAAGAGCTGGTCCGCGACCGGTGTGCGGGCCAGCGACTCCAGGTCCACCGCCGGAATGTCCGGCGCACTCGCCAGCACATGAAAACTGCCGCGCGGCAGCAGTATGGCGTCGCCGGGCTGCAGTTGCAGCCAGTCGGTGCCGGCCGTGCGCAGCCAGGCGCCGCCCTGGCTCACAAAGTGGAAGCTGGCCGAGCGCTGCGCGGGGAACGCCACGGCCCAGGGCGCCCGCTGCAGGCAGCGGCTGTATTCCACGCCGTCCAGGCGCAGGCCCAGCAGTATCTGGGTCAGCAGGTCGCCCGGCTCCGGGGCTGGAGGGGTTGGCAGAGCTTTGGACAAAATATCAAGTATTTAGGATTTTCCGGTATGGAAACGCCGAGATCTTACGCCTAAGCTGCGTCCAGCTCCACTCTCAGGGTTTCCACCGTGTCTTCTGCATCCTGCTCTGCTTCCCTGGGTCCGGCACCCGCGGCATCGCTTGCCGGCGCATCGTCCCCCATGCCTGCCGCCGAAATGGCGCACCCGCAATCCCCGCAGTGGGCGGCGGTGGGCTCGCTCACGCTGGGCGTGTTTGGCCTGGTGACGGCCGAGTTCCTGCCCATCAGCCTGCTCACGGCCATGGCATCCGATCTTCAGATCAGCGATGGCGCCGCGGGGCAGGCCATCACGGCGACGGCCCTGGTCGCAGCGGTGGCCGCGCCTTCGCTGCCGCTGCTCACGCGTGCGCTGGATCGCCGTACCGTGATGCTGGCCTTCACCGCGCTGCTCATTGTCTCGAACCTGATGTCCGCGCTGGCGACGGGCCTGCCCATGCTGCTCGCGGCGCGGGTGCTGCTGGGCGTGGCGCTGGGCGGGTTCTGGTCCATGTCGGGGGCGCTGGCGCTGCGGCTGGTTCCCGGGCCGTTGTTCGCCCGCGCCATGTCGATCGTCCTGGCCGGCGTGTCCGTCGCCACGGTGTGTGCCGCCCCCCTGGGGGCGTGGATGGGCTCGGTCTGGGGCTGGCGCAGCGCATTCGTGCTGGCAGGCGTCGTCAGCCTCGTCACCCTGGTAGGCCAGCTGTTGGCCCTGCCTTCGCTGCCGCCGCGCGACAGGCCCGGCCTGCGCGTACTGGGCGAGCTGCTGCGTCGCCCGCCGGTGCGCATGGCCCTCATTGCCGTGCTGTTGGTGATCTCGGGGCACTTCGCCGGGTTTACCTATGTCCGTGCGCTGCTGGAGCAGGTCACGCACCTGTCCGTCGGCGCGGTCTCGGGCGTCTTGCTGGCGTATGGCGTGGCGGGCTTCCTGGGCAACCTGGTGGCCGGCTGGCTGGCCGGGCGCAGCGAGCGGCTGGCCATCGTCTGCGGCGGCGCCCTGGTCGCCCTCATGGCGCTCGGCCTGTGGCTTGGCGGGCAGCTGCCCTGGCTGGCCGCGGTGGCCATCACGCTGTGGGGATTGGCGTTTGGCGCCTTTCCGGTGGGCTTTCAGACCTGGATCGTGCATGCGGCGCCCGACCATGCGGAAGGGGCCGGCGGGCTGCTGGTGTGCGCATTCCAGATCGCCATCGCCAGCGGTGCATTGGGTGGCGGCCTGCTGGTGGACCACATCGGCGCGCGCGGCGGCCCGGCCTTTGCCTTCGTGGCCATCACGCTGGGCACCTTGCTGACGTTGCGGTACGGCCCCAAGGCGATGCGGGCGTGAATCTCGCACCCTGCCGCCCCGCCCGGGTTTGCACTTGCTAACCCGGCCCGGTGGGGTGATTCGTTATACTTGCGGGCCTGCCTTGGGTGACCGGGGCGTTTTGCTTTGCACAATCCATCTCCCGACCCAACAATCATTTTGTCGGCTTCGCATACTGTGCGTTTGCACTGTGTTCGCTTCGCTTTCGCGTACTCCTTTGATTTATAAGAGGAATGACCAGTGCAGCCGCGGTTGGCGAGGCCGCACTTTTTTCTGCGCAAGCCCTGTTTATGACCGAACCGACCTCCAACACCTCTTCTGATGCTTGCGTGCCGGCGACTGCTCCGGCAGCGACCGCAGCGGGCGGTGATCAGCGTCACCACCAGGGCCAGCGCAAGCAAGACCGCCGCGAGCCCCGTGCCGAGCGCCCCGCGGGCGGCAAGCCGGTGCTGAACTCGGCCATGGCCGATGCGCTGCGCGCTGCCACGAAGGGCCATGCGCTGGAAGTGGCAGAGGCGCCCGCCACTGCCGAGCCTGCCGCCGCTGCCGTGGCGCGCCAGAATCGCGCCCAGGGCGAGCGCCCGGCACGCAGCGGCGCCCCGCGCAGCAGCAAGCCCGGCAACGGTGCGCGCCGCGATGGCGCCGGCCAGGGCCGTGGCCCGCGCCGCGATGCGGCACCTGCAGCCCCCAAGGCGCCCCCGCGTCCGCGCCACCCGGTCGTCGAGAAGCTGGCCGGACTGTACCCGGCGCTGTTCGGCGAACAGCCGTTGCCGCTCAAGCGCGGCATCTACCAGGATCTGCTGGCCGCGCACGCCGACGCCTTCGACAAGGCCGAGCTGAAGGTGGCGCTGGGCCTGCACACCCGTTCCACGCGCTACCTCAATGCGGTGTCCATGGGCCAGCCGCGCCATGACCTGCAGGGCCAGGTGGTCGAGGCCATGGCGCCCGAGCATGTGTTCCATGCGCTGGTCGAGGCCTTTCGCCGCCGCAAGCCGCGCGACGGCGAAGACCTGCAGCTCAAGCTGCGCCGCCGCATGGGCATGGCCTTCGTGGCCTCGGGGCTGAGCCGCGAGGCCTACCTGGAGAAGGTGCAGGTGCGCGACGAGGCCACCCAGGCCATGCTCGACGCCGCCTTGCAGGAAGTGGCCGAGTTCGATGCCAAGGCCGAGGCCCTGGCCAGCGCCTATGCCGCCAGCGGCAAGAGCGTGGCCGAGTTCGCCGACATGTACGGCATGCACCCGGGCGCGGTGCAGCGCCACCTGGAGCGGGCGCAGCAGCTGAAAACCCTGGCAAGCGCTTCTGAAAAGATAGCTTGATCCAAGGCGGGGCATGGGCTTGGGCCGGCCTTTGCCTAAAGTGCCATGGCGCTCTACACTGAATGCCTTGTTGTAAAGGAGTACGCCATGCCCTTGTCTCCACGCTCGCGTACCTGGCTGCGCAAGCTCTGGGGCGCCATCTGCGTTGCCGCGGGCACCGTCAGCATCCTGGCGGGGCTGGACGCGGCACTGTAGCGCCGCGGGCCAGCGCCGCCTCGATGGCGTGCGCCAGCCGCCCGGGCTTGGTCATCGGTGCAAAGCGCTGCACCGTGCGGCCGTCGCGCCCCACCAGGAACTTGGTGAAATTCCACTGGATCCGCCCGCCCAGCCAGCCCGGCGCCCGGGCCTTGAGCCAGGCGAACAGCGGATCGGCCTCCGGCGGATTGACATTGACCTTGCCCAGGCTGGCAAAGCCGGTGGCGTAGCGCAGTTCGCAGAACTGGGCAATGGCCGCCGCGTCCTGCGGCGCCTGCGCGCCGAACTGGTTGCAAGGTACGCCCAGGATCACCAGCCCCTGCTGCGCATAGCGCTCGTGCAGCGCTTGCAGGCCGGCCAGCTGCGGCGTGAAGCCGCAGGCGGTGGCGGTGTTGACGATGAGCAGCACCTGGCCGGCATGGCGCGACAGCGGCAGCGGCGCGCCGTCGGCCTGGCGCAGCGTGAAGTCGAAGGCGGTGGTGGGCATGGCCTGCCTATGTTAGCTTTTTCTCCAGCGCCGCGAGCAGCGCTGCCGACAGCACCAGCGCGCCACCCAGCAGCAGGCGGCCGCTGAGCACCGTGCCCTCGATCAGCACGCTGGAGGCGCTGGCGAACACCACTTCCGACAGCATGACCACCGCCGCCGTGGTGGCGGCCAGCCGCGCGGCGCCATATTGCAGCGACCAGTTGCTCAGCATCAGCAGCAGCGCGATCGCCGCGATCAGCGCCGGCCACTGCCATGCCAGGGGCGGCAGCCCCGGCAGCAGGCCGGTGCGCGTGCCCAGCCAGGACATCAGGGCGCCGGCCACCAGCCCGCCGCAGAACATGGCCAGCATGCGGGCCTCGCCAGCCACGCGGTACTGGCTGCGCAGCACCACATTGGTGCAGGCGAAGCTGAAGCCGCCGGCGATCGCCAGCAGGTCGGGCAGCGCCAGGTGCGCGGTCAGCGCCTGCCAGGTGATGCCCGGCGGCAGCATGACCAGCGCCACGCCGGCAAAGGCCAACGCCAGCCGCAGCAGCGAGTAGCGGGTGGGCTTTTCACCCAGGAAATACCAGGCCAGCAGCACCGACCAGGCGGGCATCAGGTAGAACAGCAGCACCACGCGCACCACTTCGCCGGAGGTGACCGCCCAGTTGAACAGGATGTTGGTGGTGCCCGATGCCGCCGCCAGCGCCAGCAGCATGGGGTGGCGGCGCGCGATGGCGATCGCGCCGGGCTTGAGCAACGCCAGCCCGCTGAACAGCAGCGCATACATCAGCGTGGTGCCGAGCACCGGGTGCACGCCGTGGGCTTGCAGCAGCTTGAAGGGCCACCAGATCGTGCCCCAGATGAAGGCGTTGCACAGCAGTGACAGGAAAGGGAGCGCGGAATGCATCCAGAAAGAAAAAAGAATAGCTGCTAGCGCTTATCAGACAATGTTTTCAGATGGTTTTTATATTGAAAACGAAAGCTGGTGGGCGCTAGGTGCTATGAATAACGATATTCCTGGTGCAAGCCAGGCTGACTCAGTGGCTGTCGTCGCGCCGGGCGATGTCCAGCAGCTGTTCCAGCTCCTGCGGGTGCCGGCGGCAATTGCGGCGGTACCACAGGCCTATGCACCACATGATGGCCGCCACCAGCAGGCCGAAGCAGGTGATCGCGCCATAGGCCGACAGCCCCATCTTGGTGAACAGGCTGTAGATGATGCCCAGGGCCAGTATGCAGGCCTGCTCGTTGAAATTCTGTACCGCGATTGAGCGGCCCGCGCCCATCAGGTTGTGGCCGCGGTGCTGCAGCAGCGCGTTCATAGGCACCACCAGAAAGCCGCCCAGGCCGCCGAGCAGGATCAGGAAGGGCACGGCCAGCCAGATGGTGTGGATGAAGTTCATCGCCACCACCAGCAGGCCCATGGCGATGCCCAGCGGAATGACGCGGGTGGCGTCGTCCAGCCGCATGCGCACCGAGGCCAGCACCGCGCCCACTGCGGTGCCTATGGCCACCACGCCCACCAGCGCCGAGGCCCGGGTGGTGCTGTAGCCCAGCGCCACCGCGCTCCAGGCCAGCACGATATAGCGCAGGTTGCCCGACACGCCCCAGAACAGCGTGGTCGTGCCCAGCGAGATCTGGCCCAGCTTGTCGCGCCACAGGCGCAGGTTGCAGCGCCAGAAATCGGGCAGCAGGTCGAGCACGTTGGCGGCCAGGCTGCGCGACGGGTCCTGGCGCAGCGGCAGCAGCCTGGCGGTGGTGCGCGGAATGCAGGTGTTGAACCAGGCGGCCAGCGCGTACAGCAGCACGATGACCGAGATCGCGGCCTCGGCAGGCGTGTCCACCGGCGTGTCCACCAGCGGCAGGTCGAAGGCCAGCAGTGCGCTGGAGGCCACCGGCCCCACCAGCTGCCCGCCCAGCAGCACGCCCAGGATGATGGAGGTGATGGTCAGCCCCTCGATCCAGCCGTTGGCCTTGACCAGCTGGCTGGCCGGCAGCAGCTCGGTGAGGATGCCGTACTTGGCCGGGGAATAGGCCGCGGCCCCGAGGCCGACCACCGCATAGGCCATCAGCGGATGCGAGCCGAACAGCATCAGCAGGCAGCCCACGGCCTTGATGAAGTTGCTGACCAGCATGACCTGGCCCTTGGGGTAGGCATCGGCGAATGCGCCCACGAACGGCGCCAGCAGCACGTAGAAGAGCGCGAACATCGGCACCAGCGCCGCCCGCTGCCACTCGGGCGCGCTCGCCTGCATCAGCAGGTCGACGGCCGCGACGAACAAGGCATTGTCGGCCAGCGAGCTGAAGAACTGCGCTGCCATGATGGTGTAGAAACCGCGCTTCATCGAGATCCTGTTTCTGGTTCTGGTTCTGTATCAGTAGCGCTAATGGAGGCAGAGAAATGGAGATGGCGTGGGCCGGGACTGGCGGTTATAGCACGCGCATGGTGCCAGGCGGTGACAGAATGGCAGGCGATTCCCCCGTGTTTTCTCTGAACAGCAAGCTCTCATGCCGCGTCCCATTCTAGCCACCATCCATACCGCCGCCCTGCGCCACAACCTGGAGCGCGCGCGGCGCGCGGCCGCCGACGCCCAGGTCTGGGCGGTCGTCAAGGCCAATGCCTACGGCCATGGCATCGAGCGGGTGTTCGCGGGCCTGCTCGCCGCCGACGGCTTTGCCTTCATCGACTTGGCCGAGGCCGAGCGGGTGCGCAAGCTGGGCTGGCGCGGCCCGCTGCTGCTGCTCGAAGGCGTGTTCGAGCCGCGCGACCTGGAGCTGTGCTCGCGCCTGTCCATCTGGCACGCGGTGCACTGCGACCAGCAGATCGATTGGCTCGCGGCCCACAAGACCCAGGCGCCGCACCGGGTGTTCCTGAAGATGAACTCGGGCATGAACCGCCTGGGCTTCACGCCCGAGCGCTTTCGCGCCGCCTGGGCGCGGCTCGATGCGCTGCCGCAGGTCGACGAGATCTCGGTGATGACCCACTTCAGCGATGCCGACGGGCCCAAGGGCATCGCCGCCCAGCTCGCCGCCTTCGACGAGGCCACGCGCGATTTGCCCGGCGAGCGCTGCATCTGCAACAGCGCCGCCATGCTGCGCTACCCCGACATGCCGGCCGCCGAGCGCGGCGACTGGGTGCGCGCCGGCATCATGCTGTACGGCGGCGCGCCCGACTATCCCGAGCGCAGCGCCGCCGACTGGGGCCTGCAGCCCACGATGACGCTCGCCACCCGCGTGATCGGCGTGCAGCAGCTGCGGCCCGGCGACAGCGTGGGCTACGGCTCCACCTTCGTGGCCGAGCAGCCCATGCGCATCGGCGTGGTGGCCTGCGGCTATGCCGACGGCTACCCGCGCCACTGTGGCACCGGCACGCCGGTGCTGGTGGGCGGGCAGCGCAGCCGCCTGGTGGGACGGGTGAGCATGGACATGATCACCATCGACCTGACGCACCTGCCCGAGGCCGGCTTCGGCTCCGAGGTCACCATGTGGGGCCGGGCCGGCAATGGCGCGGTGCTGTCCATCGACGAGGTGGCCCAGGCCGCCGGCACCGTGGGCTACGAGCTGATGTGCGCGCTGGCGCCGCGCGTGCCGGTGCAGGCCGAATAGGAGCGGCCCGCAAGACATCGTGCCCGACTAGGGTAATCCCTGGGCTGGTGCAGGCTGGAAACCTGTAGCGTACACTTTTGTACGTTTAAGAGATTTTCCATGCGCCCACGCCAAGTCCGCTCCGATGCCCAGGCCAACCTCCAGCAGTTGCTGGACGCGGCTTTCGAGGTGTTTTCGGAGCAGGGCGCCCAGGCGGCGCTCGACCTGGTGGCCGAGCGCGCCGGCGTCAGCCGGGCCACGCTGTACCGCAATTTCGCCGACCGCCATGCGCTGATGCGCGCGCTGCTGCTGCGCATGCTGCAGCAGCTGCAGGCCCGCGCCGACGAGCTGAGCCCGCTCGGGCCGGATGCGTTGTTCGCCTTCATGCGCTACTGGGCCGAGGCCGTGGTGCGCACCACGCCGCTGCTTGATTTCTGGCGCTCGCTGGACCGCAGCGACCCCACGCTGGTCCTGGCGCAGCAGCAGCTGCGCAGCATGCTGGAGCCGCTGCTGGCGCAGGCGCTGCAGGGCGGCCGCTGCCGCGCCGACCTGGGCAGCGACGACCTGGTGCTGATCGGCGGCATGTTCGGCGCCGCCCGGCGCGGCCGCACCCGCGAGGAGCAGCTCGCGCTGGGCCAGCGGGCCTGGGAGCTGATCGAGGGCGGCCTGCGCGCGCCGGGCACGGAAGGCGCCGCGCCGTGAACAGTCCCCGCTATATCGTCCCGCCGCCGCAGTGGGAGGAGCACGAGCGCCCCACGCTGCCGGGCTCGCCGGCCAAGCTGGCGCACTCGCGGCGGCGGCGCGTGGCGTATTTCCTCGTCGCGCTGCTGATCGGCGTCACCGGCGGCCTGGGCAACGGGCTGGTGGTGGCCAACCAGCAGGCCATCCAGGGCCAGCTGGGGCTGACGCCGGTCGAGGCCGCCTGGCTGCCGGCGGTGTACTACATGGTCAACATGACCGCCAACTTGCTGGTGTTCAAGACCCGGCAGCAGTTCGGCCTGCGCGTGTTCGCCGAATGGGGCCTGGGCATCTACGCCTTCGTGGCGGTGCTGCACCTGTTCGTGCACACCTACGAGATGTCGCTGCTGGTGCGCGCGGTCAGCGGCATGTCGGCGGCGGCGGCCACCTCGCTGGCCACGCTGTACATGGTGCAGGTATTTCCGCCCACCAAGGTGCTGTCGGCCTTCATCATCGGCATGAACCTGTCGTCCATCGCGGTGCCGCTGGCCTGGGTGCTGTCGCCGTCGCTGGTGGATATTTCGCCCTGGCCGTCGCTGTATGCCTTCGAGGCCGGGCTGGCGCTGTGCAGCCTGGCGGCGGTGATCGTGCTCAAGCTGCCGTCCAGCATGCAGATCCATGTGTTCGAGCCGCTGGACTTCCTGACCTTCGCGCTGGTGGCGCCGGCCATCGCGCTCTTGTGCGCGGTGCTGGTGCAGGGCGTGAACGCCTGGTGGTTCGACACGCCCTGGCTGGCCTGGGCGCTGGCGGCGTCGCTGGTGCTGTTCGCGCTGGCCGCGGTGCTGGAGTATTCGCGCCGCAGGCCGCTGATCCAGCTGCGCTGGCTGCTGCACCCGAGCACGCTGGCCTTCATGCTGGGCGCCATCGTGATGCGCTTCATGGTGGCCGAGCAAAGCTATGGCGTGGTGGGCCTGCTGCGCATGCTGGGCATGCAGCCCGAGCAGCTGCAGCCGCTGTACGGCGTGATCCTGGCCGGCATGGTACTGGGCACCCTGGTGGGCGCGGCGGTCTTCAGCCCCGCGCGGGTGCTGTGGATGATCCTCGCGTCGATCGCGCTGATCGGCGTGGGCGGCTGGCTCGACTGGCATGCCACCAGCCAGGTGCGGCCGCATGATTTTTTCTTCAGCCAGGTGCTGATCTCGTTCGCGGCGGCGCTGTTCATCGGGCCCATTCTGATCTCGGGTTTCATGCAGGTGCTGGCCAAGGGGCTGGACCACCTGGTCACCTTCATCGTGCTGTTCGCGGTGACGCAAAGCCTGGGGGGCGTGCTCGGCCCGGCGCTGCTGGGCACGCTGCAGGCGCAGCGCACCCAGGCCTATGTCCAGGCCATCGCGGCCGAGATGCAGGCCACCGACCCGCAGGTGGCCCGGCGCCTGCAGATCCAGCAGCAGCCCTACGCCCGCGTGCAGCCCGACCCCATGCTGCGCAGCGCCCAGGGGCGCTCGCAGCTGGCGCAGACCGTGCGGCGCGAGGCTGGCGTGCGCGCCTACAACGACGTCTTCGTGCTGATCGCGCTGATGGCGTTCAGCTTTCTCGGCTATGCCGTGCTGCGCTACGTCTACACCCGCTACCGGGCCGAGGTGCATCCGCGCATCGCCGGTGCCGTGACCCGAAAACCATACTGACAACCGATTCCGTCCCATGAATGCCCCTGCCACCACGCCTGCCGCCGAGCCGGCGGCTCCACCCAAACTCATCCGCCCCTCCGCCCGGGCCGTGCTGCTGGCCGCGCTGGTCGCGCTGGCGGGCGTGCTGCTGATCCTGTGGGCCTGGAAGCTGCCGCCGTTCAAGCCGGTCTGGGCCACCACCGACAACGCCTACGTGCGCGGCCAGGTCACGGTGCTGGCGCCGCAGGTCAGCGGCTATGTCAGCCGCGTGGAGGTGCGCGACTTCGACCATGTGAAAGAGGGCCAGGTGCTGCTGGCCATCGACGACCGCATCTACCAGGACAAGGTGGCCCAGGCCCAGGCGCAGCTCGACAATGCGCGCGCGCAGCTCGCCAACTCCGACCAGACCCAGGCGCAGAACCGCGCCAACCTCGGCGCGCGCCAGGCCAGCCTGGCCGCGGTGCAGGCCGAGGCGCGCCGCGCCGGCGCCGACCTGACCCGCGTGGAAGAGCTGGCCAGCCGCGGCTCGGTGTCGCTGCGCGAGCGCGACCAGGCCCGCGCCACGGCCCAGCTGGCCCAGGCCAATGTGCTCAAGGCCCAGGCCGACATCCACATCGGCGAGCAAAGCATCAAGTCCACCCATGTCTCGCGCGCCAGCCTGCAGGCCCAGGTCAAGGCGGCCGAGGCGCAGCTCGGGCTGGCGCGGATCGACCTGGCCAACACGCTGATCCGCGCGCCGCAGGATGGCCAGATCAGCGAGGCCTCGGTGCGCCTGGGCCAGTATGTGACGGCGGGCTCGCAGCTGATGTTCCTGGTGCCCCGCCAGCTGTGGGTGGTGGCCAACTTCAAGGAAACCCAGACCGCCCGCATGCGGATCGGCCAACCCGCGAGCTTCGCGGTCGATGCGCTGGAGGGCCAGCTCATCCACGGTCAGGTCGAGCAGATCGCGCCGGCCACCGGCTCGGAATTCAGCGTCATCAAGCCCGACAACGCCACCGGCAACTTCACCAAGGTGGTGCAGCGGCTGCCGATCCGCATCAGCATCGATCCAGGCCAGCCGCTGGCCGCGCGCCTCAGGCCCGGCATGTCGGTGGAGGCGCGGGTCAACACCGCGGCCGAACCTTCCACGGCCGAGGGAAAGCAGTGAATATGCGCCTGCTCGCCATCGCCCCGGCCTGCGCCGCCGCGCTGCTGCTCAGCGCCTGCGCCCCGGCGCTGCGCGCCGTGCCCGAGGATGCGCGCGTCGACCCGCCCGCCGCCTGGAGCACGGCGGCCGGCTCTGCCATCCCCGTGGCCGCGCGCTGGTGGGAAGGCTTTGGCAATGCCGGGCTGAACCGCCAGGTGGAGGCGGCGCTGGCGCGCAATGCCAATTTGCAGCAGGCCGGCGCCCGGGTGGCCGCGGCGCGGGCCCAGCTGGCGTTGGCCGAGGGCGCGCTGCTGCCGACGCTGAACGCCGCCATGGCGGCGGATGCCAGCCACACCCTCACCGCGGCTGGCGTGGGCACCAGCCGCATTGTCCAGCCGCAGCTGCAGGCCAGCTGGGAGCCCGACCTGTGGAACCACCTGTCCGATCGCCGGCGCGCCGCCGACTGGCAGCTGCGCGCCAGCCAGGCCGAGCGCGATGCGGTGGCGCTCAGCGTGGCCGCCGCCACCGCCCAGGCCTATGTCGACCTGCTGGCGCGCGAGGCCCAGCTGGCGCAGACCCGCAAGACCGCCGAGCTGCGCCGCCAGTCGCTCGCGCTGGCGCAGGACCAGCAGGCCCACGGCTATATCTCGCGGCTGCAGCTGACCCAGGCCGAGGCCGAGCTCGAGGCCGTGCAGCAGCAGATACCGGCGCTGCGGCTGGCCATCAGCCGCCAGCGCAATGCGCTGCAGTTGCTGGCGGGCGAGCTGCCGGCGGCCGCCGAACGGGATTCCGAAGAGGATGCCGACGCGGATGCAGCGGCGCTGGCGGCGCAATTCGAGTCGCTGGCGCTGCCGCCGGTGCCCGGCATGCTGCCGTCCGAGCTGCTGGGCCGCCGCCCCGACCTGGCGCAGGCCGCCGCCCAGCTGGCCGCCAGCGACGCCAGCCTGCGCGTGAGCCGCGCGGCTTTTCTGCCTTCGGTGCGCCTGAGCGCCAGCCTGGGCGGCCTGTATGCCAATGCGCTGCACTACGATCCGATCCGCATCTGGGAGCTGGGCGGCAGCGTGCTTGCGCCGCTGTTCGACGGCAACCGGCTCGATGCCCAGTACGACGCCGCCACCGCCCAGCGCGACCAGGCCGCCTATGCCTACCGCGGCGCGGTGCTCAATGCCTTTGCCGAAGTCGAAAACGCGCTGGTCGGCACGCTGCGCCTGCAGGAGCAGTGGGGCGGCGCCACGCGCCGCCGCGCGGTGCTGGCGCGCTCCCTGGGCTATGCGCAGGACCGCTACCAGGCCGGCTACTCCTCGTACCTGGAGCAGCTGGATGCGCAGCGCAACCTCTACCAGACCGAAATCGATGTGATCGGCCTGCGCCAGAGCCAGTTCCAGAACCTGATCGCGCTGTACAAGGCGCTGGGCGGCGGCTGGCAGGCAGGCGCCGCCCCGGCACCGGCAATGTAAATATTGCGCAACGCAGCGCCAGGAAGCAGGCCCCAGCGCGCGGAAAAGCCGCCGCGCCGCTCAATAATGGCGAGCTGAAAAGAGCGGCGCCGCCACGTTCTGGTGCACGGTTGCACCGGGTAAGCCGCTGATGGTATGTCTGACACTGTTGTATTGCGTGGGCCCGAGCGGCCAGACCTGCTGCGCCACGAGGTGCTGGCCGACATCTTCGAGGCCACCGCCTACGCGCACCCCGAGCAGGTTGCGCTGATCGAGGGCCAGGGCGGCGGGGCGCGCCAGCGCAGCTACGCCGAGCTGGATGCCGACGCCAGCCGGGCCGCGCATCGGCTGATCGAGGCCGGCGTGCGCCCCGGCGACATGCTGGGCCTGTGGCTGCCGCGCGGCATCGAGCTGCTCACGCTGCAGCTGGCGATTGCCAAGACCGGCGCGGCCTGGCTGCCCTTCGACGCCGAAACCCCGCCCGAGCGCATCGCCACCTGCCTGGAGGACGCCAATGCCAAGGCGCTATTGATTGCACAGCGGCAGGCACACATGGTGCAAGGGCAGGCAGGCATTTCAGCCCGAATTCTGGCCGAAACCGAGCTGCTCGCGCCGCTGCCCGCGGGCACCGCGCTGCGCCGCCGCGAGGGCGCGCTGCCCGGGCATCCGGCCTATGTGATCTACACCAGCGGCTCCACCGGCAAGCCCAAGGGCATCGCCATCACCCAGAGCAGCATCTGCCACTTCCTGCGCAGCGAGAATGCGCGCCTGGGCGTGCGCCAGACCGACAAGGTCTACCAGGGCTTCTCGGTGGCGTTCGACATGTCGTTCGAGGAGATCTGGATCAGCTACCTCGTGGGCGCGACGCTATGGCTGGCGCCGCGCGAGATCGCCGGCGACCCCGAGGCGCTGCCGCGCGCGCTGGTCGAGCAGCAGGTCACGGTGCTGCATGCCGTGCCCACGTTGCTGGCGTTGTTCGCGCAGGACGTGCCCAACCTGCGCCTCATCAACCTCGGCGGCGAGATGTGCCCTGAATCGCTGGTGGCGCGCTGGGCCAACGGCCAGCGCCAGATGTTCAACACCTACGGCCCGACCGAGGCCACGGTCTCGGCCAGCCTGGCCGAGCTCAGGGCCGGCGAGCCGGTGACCATAGGCACGCCGCTGCCGAACTACGGCCTGGTGGTGGTGCAGGTGATCGAGGCCGACAGCTTTGCGGCCGGCACCGCGCCCCCTCTGGTGGGGTTGCCGCAGGGCGAGGTGGGTGAGCTGTGCATCACCGGCCCCGGCGTGGCCGCCGGCTACCTGGGCCGCCCGGAGCTGACGGCCGAGAAATTCCTTGCCAACCCCTGGGCCAACGGACCGCACGACACGCGCCTGTACCGCACCGGCGATCTGGCGCGCATCGACGAGCATGGCCAGATCCACTGCCTGGGCCGGGCCGACGACCAGGTCAAGATCCGCGGCTTTCGCGTGGAGCTGGGCGAGATCGAGGCGGTGCTGGCGCAGCAGCCGGGCGTGGGCACCACGGCGGTGCTGCTGCGCCGTGACGATGGCATGGACCAGCTGGTGGCCTTCTATGTGCCCACTGAAGATCATCCCACGCACACCGCGCTGCGCAGTGCCCTGGCCGAGCGCCTGCCGCCCTACATGGTGCCCGCCCGCTTCGAGGCGCTGGCCGAGATGCCGCGGCTGACCTCGGGCAAGATCGACCGCAAGGCGCTCAAGGCGATGGCGCTGGCCAGCGCGCAGGACCTGTCCGATTCCGACACGCCCGAAACCCCGGCCGAGGAGGTGCTGTTCGCCGCGCTGGCGCAGCTCTTTCCCGGCCAGCCCATCCGCAGGGGGCTGGATTTCTTCAGCGACCTGGGCGGGCATTCGCTGTTCGCGGCGCGGCTGACCTCGCTGCTGCGCGCTGATGCGCGCTTTGCGCAGGCCACGGTGAGCACCATCTACCAGCAGCGCCGCATCGGGCTGATCGCCGAGGCGCTGCAGGCCGCGATGCCGCAGGGCGACGCACCGGCCCGCGAGCGGCCCTTTCGCATCCATTCCGCCTGGCGGCGCTGGCGCTGCGGCGCGGCGCAGGCGGTGGCGATCCCGCTGCTGGTGCTGATCAAGATGGCGCAGTGGCTGGCGCCGTTCTTCACCTACCACTTCTTCACCGGCGACGACTCCGACTCGGTCTGGTTTGCGGTGGCCATGTCGGTGCTGGCCTTCGCGATCGCCACGCTGGCCGAATTCGGCATCGCCTGGGCTGGCAAGTGGCTGGTGGCCGGGCGCCTCAGGCCCGGGCGCTATCCGCTGTGGGGGCTGACCTACTTCCGCTGGTGGTTCGCCGACCGGCTGGTGGAGGCGGTGCCGATCGCGATGATCACCGGCTCGTCGCTGCACCCGCTGTGGCTGCGCGCGCTGGGCGCGCAGGTGGGCAGCGAGGCCAACCTCGGCTCGATGACGGTGCGCGCGCACGACCTGCTCTCGATCGGCGACGGCGTGAGCATCGGCAACGCGGTGAACCTGGAGAACGCCCGCGTCGAAGGCGGCGAGCTGGTGCTGGGCCGCATCGAGATCGGCAGCGAGGCCTGCATAGGCTCGTACGTGGTGGTCGAGGGCAACACCCGGCTGGAGGACTGGGCGCACCTGGAGGGCCAGTCGGCGCTGGCCGACGGCATGGTGCAGCCCGCGCGCAGCGTGTGGGCCGGCTCGCCCGCGCGCGCCGTGGGCGAGTTCGACCCCGCCAGCCTGCCGCCGCGCCAGACAGCGGGCCGGGCGCGGCGGGTGTGGGAGCTGTTCGTCTTTCTGGCCGGCGGCCTGCTGGTGGCCACGCTGTTCTTCATGCCGGTATTCCCCACCTTCATGCTGATCGACGTGCTCGACATCGAGGCGATCTCGGTGCGGCCGCTGCTGGAGCACGGCGTGGTCGATGCGGTGGGCGCGTTCATCCTGCGCTTCGTCAAGTTCTTCCTGCTGGCGCTGCCATCGAGCGCGGTGCTGGTGGCGTGCACGGTGCTGGTGGCGGCGCTGGTGCGCTACCTGTTCCTGCCGCGCACCCGGGCCGGCACCTGGTCGCTGCACAGCGGCCGGTATCTCGGCAAATGGCTGGTCAACCAGATCCAGGAGGCGAGCCTGGGTACGTTGCACGGCATCTACGCCACGGTGTACTCCTCCACCTGGTACCGGCTGCTGGGCGCCAAGGTGGGCCGGCAGACCGAGCTGTCCACCGCGCTCGGCGTGGTGCCCGACATGCTGACGCTGGGCGACGAGTGCTTCGTGGCCGATGCGGTGATGCTGGGCGACGAGCATATCGACGGCGGCTGGATGACGGTCAAGCCCACCGTGGTGTCGCGCCGCAGCTTCATCGGCAACGGCGCCTACGTGCCCGATGGCTCCACCATCCCCGAGAACGTGCTCATCGGCGTGATGACCGCGGTGCCGCGCAATGCCGACATGCAAAGCGGCGACACCTGGCTGGGCGCGCCCGCGATCAACCTGCCGGCGCGCGAGGTGGCCCAGGGCTACCCCGAGCACCTGACCTTCGCGCCTTCGCCCTGGCGGCGCCTGGGGCGCGGCCTGGTCGAGGCCTTCCGCATCGCCGCGCCGCATGCGCTGGTCATCGCGGTGGGCTATGCCATCGTGCTCGACGCGATGCCGCTGGCCTCCAAGGGGCGCTGGGGCGCGGTGGTGGTGGACCTGGCGGTGTCGGGCGTGGTCTTCGGCATGGTGGCCTTCTTCCTGGTGGCGCTGTTCAAGTGGCTCACCGTGGGGCGCTACCGCAAGAAGGCCGTGCCCATGTGGACCCCCTTCGTCTGGCTCTCCGAAGCCGCCACCAACATGTACGAAGGCATGGCGGTGCCCAACTTCCTGCGCTACCTGCGCGGCACGCCCTGGCTGCCGCTGGCCATGAACCTGATGGGCAGCAAGATCGCCGCCAGCGCCTACATGGACACCATCGACATCACCGAGCACGACTGCGTGACCGTGGGCGCGCACAGCGAGCTGAACGCCATGTGCTGCCCGCAGACCCATCTGTTCGAAGACCGGGTGATGAAGATCGACCATGTGGTGATCGGCAGCCGGGTGACCATGGGCCCGCGCTGCACCGTGCTGTACAGCGCCAGCGTGGGCGACGGTGTGCAGCTCGGCCCGCTGACCCTGGTGATGAAAGGCGAGGCCCTGCCCGCGCGCACCCGCTGGGAGGGCGCGCCCGCAGCGCCCAGCGCCAGCCCGGCCTGATGCGGATAGAGCCCTGCACCTTTGCCGGCTGGCAGGAGGCCGGCGCGCCGCAGGTACGGCAGGTGCTGGGGCTGGCCGTGGACCGCAGCCAGGCGCGCCTGCAGGCCCGCGCCGCGCTGCGCGCCTGCCTGGCGCCGGAGCTGGACTGCAGCGAGGGCGAACTGCACATCACCAACCAGCGCAGCCAGGCACCGCAGCTGCTGCTGCGCGGCGTGCCGCTGGCGGCGCCGCACTGCTCCATCAGCCATGCGCCCGGGATGGCGCTGCTGGCCTGGCACTGGCAGGGGCCGGTGGGCGTGGATGTCCAGTCATTGGACACCACCGTGCCGCGCAGCGAGCTGGAAGGTGTGGCCAAGCTGTTTCTGGATGAAAGCACCGCCCGGGCGCTGATGGGCATTGCGCAGGAAGCCCTGTTTTTCGAGGCCTTTGCCGTGGCCTGGACGCAGCACGAGGCCCGCCTCAAATGCGCGGGCCTGGGGCTGGTGGAGTGGAGCGGGGCGCTCAAGGTACAACTGGCGGGTATGCGCTGTGAGGCGGTGTTGCAGGGGGCGGCGCATGCAGCGGCTGTGGCTTGGCGGGGCTAAAGCTTTAAAAATGCGATGATCTCTTTAGATTTTTCTTTATAAGCTGTTGTTTTTATTTGATTTTTGTTTTGAAAATAGAGCTGCTAAAAAGCAGCTAAAGAGCGTCATTCGCCGTGAATATGCCAGCGTGCCCATCGTCGAGTGCCTCTCAAGCCCAGCTTGCCCTCCTCTCGCAATTCCCGCAGCAGGTCTTGCACAGCGCTTTCGGGCAAGGTCGGTAGCACCTGTCGCAGCTCTGCCAGCGGTGCACCCAGATCCCCTTGCGTCATCAAATGCTTGACGAGAAGCGCCTTGTTGGTCTCCCTGTCCAGGCCGCGTTGGTAGGTGTACGTTCCTTTGGTGCCCAGCGATGCATACAACGCCTCGGACAGGATATGGCGCGCGCCCTTGCCTCGGCCTATGGCTTCGGCAGCACCTGCGGCCACAAGTCCCGGCAGGCGTTCTTTCAAGGCAGGGGAAAGTGCCTTGCCTAGTTCCAGGCATTCCAGAGCCAGATAGTCCAGCGTCGAGAAGCTGCGCAATCGGTCTTCGCCCAATCGCTCCATGAACCGCACAAAGGCAGGGTTGCGTATCCCGCCTTCCAGTATCAGGCGCACTTCATGCGCAGCAGTGCCTGCAAAACTGGGCAGAGGCTTGCCTTGGCGCACGGCGCTTTCCACCATCAGATTCAAGCCTTGGCCAGAGCGCTCGATCAGACCGCAACGGGCCAGAGCTTCCGCCAATCGGCGGTTGCGCGGATTTTGCTGGTCGATAATGTTCTCGGGCGTGATACCCGGTGGAAAGCCTCCGGGGCTAACGACTTCCAGCCGCTTGGCGAATTGGCGCACAAAGATTGAGCCACCCAGTCGGTAGTCGCGGTGTGCCACCGCGTTCAGGATGGCTTCCCGCACTGGTACTTCATCGAATGTGGGCAGGTCCATCCGGAAAAAATCATCCTGATAGCTTTGGCGGTCATTGCGTAGGTTGATCTTTTTCCACAGCGTGTCCTGCCAAGCAAAAAAGCCCTCTCGGAATTCCTCGCGGTCGGCTGCTGGACCTGCGGCTTCTGAGGACCGGTATTCGAACACCAGTTCGGCTTGTGCCAAGTGCTGTGTGAGTGCGGTGCGGGTGCCGAACAGGATCAAGGCTGCATAGCTTACTTGATCGCCTTCCACTAGCAGCTCGGCATCACGCAGGGTCTGTGCATTGCCTAATTCCCGCTTTCGAAGGTCTCCGCTTTTGCGAGCCCAGCGGTCACGGAACAATGCGATTGACTCCGAAGACAGGTCAGCTAATGTGGCTTTGGGGCAAGGCTGGGCTGAGAAGTCAGGCCCGGTTTCGGCAAACATGGCCCGCAGCTCTTGCTCCTTCAGTGGCGTCAGGTCGTCGCCTTCGCGTTTGTAGTAGCTGCCATTGATGCTCCACGCCGTTCCCGGGAGCCGTGCTGGCACGTGCACCACCAGCACACGCCCTTCGGGCAGGAGTAATTCCTCGACCGGAATACGTTGGCTCAACTGTCGATACAGGCCAGCCTCTGTGCGGCTCGGGTCCTCAAATGCCTGGGTGCCAACAATGCGTCGGGGCCTCTTATCCGTCACGCCCAACACCATGGTTCCGCCTCCTTCGTTGGCCAGCGCGACACAGTACTTGAGCAGCTTTTCGAAGTCATAACGCTGCTTGGCTTCCTTGAATTCCAGGCGCAAGCCTTCGGGTTCAAGCAGCCACTGTTGAAGTTGGGTGGGAGAAGTTGCCATGGTGCCGTGATTTTTACCGATTCTTGAAAGGCTACGGCGGCTACAGATTCCTCTGGGACGACTACAGGACGCCCGCCCGCACCGCCACCCCATACGGCGCCACCCGGCTCTGGTTCTCGTCCACATCCAGTGGCTGGCCGATGAAGGGAAAGGCGCGCTGCGGGCAGTGCGCGCGTTCGCACACCTTGCAGCCCATGCCGATGGGCGTGGCGGTATCGGGGTCGGCGAGGTCCAGGCCCTTGGCGTACACCAGGCGCGGCGCATGGCGGATGTCGCAGCCCAGGCCGACCGAGAAGGTCTGCCCCAGGCTGCCCCAGCCCTGGCCGCCGCGGGTGACGGTGCGGGCGATCCACAGGTAGCAGCGCCCGTCGGGCATGCGCGCCACCTGCGGCAGGATGCGGCCGGGCTGGCTGAAGGCCTCGTACACGTTCCATAGCGGGCAGGTGCCGCCGGTGCGGCTGAAGTGGAAATGCGTGGCCGACTGGCGCTTGCTGATGTTGCCCGCGCGGTCCACCCGCACGAAGAAGAAGGGCACGCCCGGCGCATGGGGGCGCTGCAGCGTGGACAGGCGGTGGCACACCGTCTCGAAGCCCACGCCAAAGCGCTGGCTGAGCAGGTCGATGTCGTAGCGCAGCGCCTCGGCGGCCTGCAGGAAGCGGCCGTAGGGCAGCAGCAGCGCGCCAGCAAAGTAGTTCGCCAGGCCGATGCGCGCCAGCCGGCGGGCGGCGGCATCCTGGGTGAAGGGCGCCACGTCGACCAGGGTGTCGAGCAGCGCGCCGTGCTCCTGCAGCGCCAGCTGCGTGCCGAGCTGGAAGGCCTGCTGCCCCGGCTCCAGCGCGGGCGACAGGTGCAGCGTGCGCGTGGCGGCGTCGTAGCGGCGCTTGTGCTCCGGCGCTTGCGTGCGCAGCACGCGCACGCCATGGCGCTGCGCCAGGCGCGCCTCCAGCCAACCGAGCAGCGACTGGCCGTGCTCCTGGGCATGGGCCTCGGCCTGCTGCGCGCAGTCTTCGGCGGCGCGGTCCACCGCGTCGAAATGGTTGCGGTGCTCGAAGAAGAAGTCGCGCACCATCTCGAAAGGCATGGCCGGCACCAGGGCCGGCGGCAGTTCGCCGCGCCCGTCGCCCATGTGCTGCGACAGGCCTTCCAGGCGCTCCAGCGCCTCCAGATGGCGGCGGTGCAGCGCGAGCAGCGCGCGGCCCAGCGCCGGCATCTGCGCAGCCACCTCCTGCAGCTCGGGCAGCGCGATGGCCTCGGGCGCATCGGCCAGCGCCTCGCGCATGCCGGCGATCAGGCGCGCCTCCTCGTCCTCGGAGAACTGCTGGATGTCCACGCCGAGCACGCGATGGATCTTGAGCAGCACGCTCACCGTCAGCGGCCGCTGGTTTTGCTCCAGCTGGTTCAGGTAGCTGGGCGACAGGCCCAGCGCCTGCGCCATGGCGATCTGTGACAGGCCATGCTCGCTGCGCAGCTTGCGCAAGCGCACGCCCATGAAGGTTTTGCTCATTCCATGCCCCGTGGTGGTGAGCGGAAATTTGCAAAATTCGCAAATCTCCGCATTTTCATTCGCAAGTATTCGCCTTTTCAGTGCTGGCGACAGACTGGTATTTTGCGTAAATTGCGAAGCATGACCAAATTTTCCGCAATAGCCGAGCTGCATGAACTGGTGTTGCCGGTGCATGCCAACCACCGCCAGACGCTGTTTGCGGGCCAGGGCCTGCAGCTGCTGTCCAAGGCGGCGTTTCTCGCGGCGCGCAATTTCGCCCAGCGCGAGGTGGTGATGGCCCGCGTCAACCAGGCGGACTTTCTGGCGCCGGTGCCGGTGGGCCGCGAGCTGGTGCTGCGCGCCTGGGTCAGCCGCGTGGGCAAGAGCTCGATGACGGTCTGCGTCAGCGCCGTCGCGCAGCTGCCGCGCATACCACCCGAAGAGGTGCTCAAGGCGGTGTTCGAGATGGTCGCGGTGGATGCCGCCGGCCTTCCGACCGCCATCCATACCAACGACCAAGACAAGGAATCCATCGCATGAACGCCCTCTCAGCCGTTACCGCTGCCGCTACCCCTGCCGCCCCCACCGCCCCCAAGCCCAAGAAATCCGTGGCCCTCTCGGGCGTTGCGGCCGGCAACACCGCGCTGTGCACCGTGGGCCGCACGGGCAACGACCTGCATTACCGCGGCTACGACATCCTGGACATCGCCGAGGTCTGCGAGTTCGAGGAGGTCGCCCACCTGCTGGTGCACGGCAAGCTGCCCACGCGCGCCGAGCTGCAGGCCTACAAGGCCAAGCTCAAGGCGCTGCGCGGCCTGCCCGATGCGGTCCGGCATGCGCTGGAGGCACTGCCCGCCGCCGCCCATCCGATGGACGTGATGCGCACCGGCGTGTCGGTGCTGGGCTGCGTGCTGCCCGAGAAGGACGACCACCACCTGGCCGGGGCGCGCGACATCGCCGACCGGCTGATGGCCTCGCTGGGCTCGATGCTGCTGTACTGGTACCACTTCAGCCACAACGGCAAGCGCATCGCGGTGGAGACCGACGACGAATCCATCGGCGGCCATTTCCTGCACCTGCTGCATGGCGCAAAGCCTTCTGACGCCTGGGTGCGGGCGATGCATACCTCGCTGAACCTGTATGCCGAGCACGAGTTCAACGCCTCCACCTTCACCGCCCGGGTGGTGGCCGGCACCGGCAGCGACATGTACTCGTCGATCGCCGGCGCCATCGGCGCGCTGCGCGGCCCCAAGCACGGCGGCGCCAACGAGGTGGCCTTCGAGGTGCAAAAGCGCTATGACAACCCCGATGAGGCCGAGGCCGACATCCGCCGCCGCGTCGCGGCCAAGGAGGTGGTGATCGGCTTCGGCCACCCGGTCTACACGGTGAGCGATCCGCGCAACGCGGTCATCAAGGGCGTGGCCCGGCGGCTGTCGGACGGCGCCGGCTCGACGAAGATGTACGACATCGCCGAGCGGCTGGAGTCGGTGATGTGGGAGGCCAAGAAGATGTTCCCCAACCTCGACTGGTTCAGCGCCGTGAGCTACCACATGATGGGCGTGCCCACGGCGATGTTCACGCCGCTGTTCGTGATCGCCCGCACCAGCGGCTGGGCCGCGCATGTGATCGAGCAGCGCGTGGACAACAAGATCATCCGCCCGAGCGCCAACTACACCGGCCCCGAGGACCAGCGCTTCGTGCCGCTGGAGCAGCGCGCCTGAGCCCGCCGGGTTTACACGGCGTATGGGATGCGGGATTTACAGTGTGGTTCTCGATGATGCTCAGGAGACAACCATGACCGCATTCAACCGCCGCCACTTCAATGCCGCGCTGGCCGGCCTGGCGCTGCCCGCTGCGTTCACGCTGCATGCCGAGGACAAGTTCCCGTCCAAGCCGATCAAGATCATCTGCCCGTTTGCGCCCGGCGGCGGCTCCGACTTCATCGCCCGGGTGGCGGCCAATGTGCTGGGCGAGCGCCTGGGCGCCACCATCGTGGAAAACCGCCCCGGCGCGGGCGGCACGCTGGGCACCGAGCTGGCGCTGCGCAACCCGGCCGACGGCTATACGCTGTTGCTGATCGCGGGCAGCTACACCGTCAACCCGGCGATCTACAAGCTGCGCTTCGATCCGGTGGCCGACATCACGCCGGTGATCCAGCTGTCCAAGGGCGCGTATGTGGTGTGCGTCAACGACAACGTGCCCGCCAAGAGCCTGCAGGAGCTGCTGGCCTACGGCCGCCAGCATCCCGGCAAGCTCACCTACGCCTCCTCGGGCAACGGCGGGCATTTGCACATCGTGACCGAGTACCTGTTCGGCATGGCCGGCGTCAAGGCCACCCATGTGCCGTACAAGGGCACGGGCCCGGCGGTGGCCGACCTGCTGGCGGGCAATGTGGACATGATGCTGGCCGGCACCGAGGCGCTGATGCAGCATGTGAAGTCCGGCAAGCTGCGCGCGCTGGCGGTGACCACGCGCCAGCGCCTGGCCGCCTATCCCGAGATTCCCTCGGTGGCCGAGGCCGGCAACCTGCCCGAGTACGACGTGGTCGCCTGGCATGGCCTGGTGGCGCCCAAGGGCCTGCCGCCGGCGGTGCTGGCCACGCTCAACGATGCGCTGAATGCCGGCCTGCAGGCCAAGGCGCTGGTCGCCCAGCTCGAACCCACGGGGGTGTCGCCCGCCGGCGGCACCCCCGGGCAGTTCGGCGCGCTGATCAAGGCCGAGATACCGCGCTACGGCAAGGTCGTGCGCGACAACAACATCCATAGCCAATAGGCTTTTCCTACCCTCCACGATGACTTCTCCCTACCGCAAGCCGCTGCCCGGCACCGACCTCCAGTACTACGACGCGCGCGCCGCCGTCGATGCCATCCGGCCCGGCGCCTGGGATGGCCTGCCCTACACCGCGCGCGTGCATGCCGAGAACCTGGTGCGCCGCGCCGACCCGGCGCAGCTCGAGGGCTACCTGCTGCAGCTGATCGAGCGCCGCCGCGACCTGGACTTTCCGTGGTTTCCGGTGCGCGTGGTGTGCCACGACATCCTGGGCCAGACCGCGCTGGTGGACCTCGCCGGCCTGCGCGACGCGATTGCCAAGGAAGGCGGCGATCCGGCCGCGGTCAATCCCGTGGTGCCGGTGCAGCTCATCGTCGACCATTCGCTGGCGGTGGAGTGCGGCGGGTTCGACCCCGATGCCTTCGCCAAGAACCGCGCCATCGAGGATCGTCGCAACGAAGACCGCTTCCACTTCATCGAGTGGACCAAGAAGGCCTTCGCCAACGTGGATGTGATCCCCGCGGGCAACGGCATCATGCACCAGATCAACCTGGAGAAGATGTCGCCCGTGGTCTATGTGCAGCAGGACGGGGAGGGCCGCGTCGCCTTCCCCGACACCTGCGTGGGCACCGACAGCCACACCCCCCATGTCGATGCGCTGGGCGTGATCGCGGTGGGCGTGGGCGGGCTGGAAGCCGAGAACGTGATGCTCGGCCGCGCCTCGTGGATGCGCCTGCCCGACATCGTGGGCGTGCGGCTCAGCGGCCGGCGCCAAGACGGCATCACCGCCACCGACATGGCGCTCGCGCTGACCGAATTCCTGCGCCAGGAAAAGGTGGTGGGCGCCTATGTCGAGTTCTTCGGCGAGGGCGCCGACAGCCTGTCGATCGGCGACCGGGCGACCATCTCCAACATGTGCCCCGAATACGGCGCCACCGCCGCGCTGTTCTACATCGACCAGCAGACCATCGCCTACCTCAGGCTCACCGACCGCAGCCCCGAGCAGGTCGCGCTGGTCGAGAGCTACGCCAAGGCGGCGGGCTTCTGGGGCAGCGCGCTGCAAACCGCCGAATACGAGCGCGTGCTGAGCTTCGATCTGTCCAGCGTGGTGCGCAACATGGCCGGCCCCTCGAACCCGCACCGCCGCCTGCCGGTATCCGCGCTGCAAGAGCGCGGCATCGCCGACCCGGCCAAGCTGGCCGCGGGCAGGGCAGAAGAAGCCCGGGGCCTGATGCCCGACGGCGCCGTCATCATCGCCGCCATCACCAGCTGCACCAACACCAGCAACCCGCGCAACGTGATCGCCGCCGCGCTGCTGGCGCGCAATGCCAACCGCCTGGGCCTCACGCGCAAGCCCTGGGTCAAGACCTCGCTGGCCCCTGGCTCCAAGGCGGTGGAGCTGTACCTGCAGGAGGCCGGGCTGCTGCACGAGCTGGAACAGCTCGGCTTCGGCATCGTGGCCTTCGCCTGCACCACCTGCAACGGCATGAGCGGCGCGCTGGAGCCCAGGATCCAGCAGGAAATCATCGACCGCGACCTCTACGCCACCGCGGTGCTCTCGGGCAACCGCAACTTCGACGGCCGCATCCATCCCTACGCCAAGCAGGCCTTCCTCGCCTCGCCGCCGCTGGTGGTGGCCTATGCCATCGCCGGCACGGTGCGCTTCGACATCGAGCAGGACGTGCTCGCGGTGGTCGATGGCCGGGAGATCCGCCTGCGGGACCTCTGGCCCAGCGATGCGGAGATCGACGCCATCGTCGCCCAGGCGGTCAAGCCGGAGCAGTTCCGCAAGGTCTACGAACCCATGTTCGCGATTCGCCACGACGATGGCGAAAAAGCCCTGCCGCAGTACGACTGGCGCCCCATGTCCACCTACATCCGCCGCCCGCCGTACTGGGACACCGAGGGCGTGGGCGCGCTGGCGGCCTTCCCGCGCACGCTCAAGGGCATGCGGCCGCTGGCCATCCTGCCCGACAACATCACCACCGACCATCTCTCGCCGTCCAACGCCATCCTGGCGAGCAGTGCGGCCGGCGAGTACCTGGCGAAGATGGGCCTGCCCGAGGAGGACTTCAACTCCTACGCCACGCACCGCGGCGACCACCTCACCGCGATGCGCGCCACGTTTGCCAACCCGCAGCTGGTCAACGAAATGGCGATGGTCGATGGCGCCGTCAGGAAAGGCTCGCTCGCCCGCATCGAGCCCGAAGGCCAGGTGGTGCGCATGTGGGAGGCGATCGAGACCTACCTCAACCGCCGCCAGCCGCTGATCATCATTGCCGGCGCCGACTACGGCCAGGGCTCCAGCCGCGACTGGGCCGCCAAGGGCGTGCGCCTGGCGGGCGTGGAGACCGTGGTGGCCGAGGGCTTCGAGCGCATCCACCGCACCAACCTCATCGGCATGGGCGTGCTGCCGCTGGAATTCCAGCCGGGCACCACCCGCCTCACGCTGCAGCTCGATGGCACCGAGACCTACGAGGTGGAGGGCGAGCTGCAGCCGCGCGCCACCCTCACTTTGGTCGTGCAGCGCCAGAGTGGCGAGGCCGTGCGCGTGCCAGTCACCTGCCGCCTCGACACCGCCGAGGAAGTCTCGGTCTACGAAGCCGGCGGCGTGCTGCAGCGCTTCGCCCAGGATTTTCTCGCGAGCAACCAAGGAGCCTGAATGGCCTTCGCACCGCAAATCAAGATTCCCGCCACCTATATGCGCGGCGGCACCAGCAAGGGCGTGTTCTTCAGGCTGCAGGACCTGCCCGAGGCCGCGCAGCAGCCCGGCGCGGTGCGCGATGCGATCCTGCTACGCACGCTGGGCAGCCCCGATCCGTACGGCAAGCAGATCGACGGCCTGGGCAACGCCTCGTCCAGCACCAGCAAGGCGGTGATCCTGGCCCGCAGCACGCGGCCCGGGCACGACGTGGACTACCTGTTCGGCCAGGTCTCGATCGACCAGCCCTTTGTGGACTGGAGCGGCAACTGCGGCAACCTGTCGGCCGCCGTCGGCCCCTGCGCCATCCACATGGGGCTGATCGACGCGGCGCGCATTCCTGCGAACGGCCATTGCACCATCCGCATCTGGCAGGCCAATATCGGCAAGACCATCGTCGCGCACGTGCCCATCACCGAGGGCCAAGTGCAGGAGACGGGCGACTTCGAGCTGGACGGCGTGACCTTCCCCGCCGCCGAGGTGCCGCTGGAGTTTCTCGATCCCGCCGACGAGGGAGAGGACGGCGGGGCGATGTTTCCGACCGGCAGGCTGGTCGATGAGCTGCAGGTGCCGGGTGTCGGCACCTTCCAGGCCACGCTGATCAACGCGGGCATTCCCACCATCTTCCTGAACGCCAAGGACATCGGCTACACCGGCACCGAGCTGCAAGGCGACATCAACGAGGACCAGGCCGCGCTTGCGCGCTTCGAGACCATCCGCGCCTGGGGCGCCGTGAAGATGGGCCTCATCAAGGACGTGGCCGAGGCCGCGACGCGCCAGCACACGCCCAAGGTCGCCTTCGTGGCGCCGCCGGCGGACTACCTCTCGTCCAGCGGCAAGGCGGTGAAGGCGGCCGACGTGGACCTGCTGGTGCGCGCCCTCTCGATGGGCAAGCTGCACCACGCCATGATGGGCACGGCGGCCGTGGCCATCGGCACGGCGGCGGCGGTGCCGGGCACGCTGGTCAACCTGGCGGCGGGCGGCGGCGAGCGCGGTGCGGTGCGCTTCGGCCACCCCTCGGGCACGCTGCGCGTGGGCGCCGAGGCCAAACAGGTGGACGGCCAGTGGCAGGTCACCAAGGCGCTGATGAGCCGCAGCGCGCGCATCCTGATGGAAGGCTGGGTGCGTGTGCCGGGCGAGGTGCTGCTGGGATGACAATGGCTCTTTTGCCCTGCAAGGAGACCGTATGAACACCGCCCGCCGCACCCTGATCGCATTCGCCGCGCTGGCCGCCGCCTGCGCCGCCGCGCCCCTGCGCGCGCAGGACGCCTGGCCGAGCAAGCCCGTCAAGCTCATCGTGCCCTATGCCGCCGGCGGCTTCGCCGACACCCGCGCCCGCAAGATCGCCGATGCGCTGGGCAAGGCCCTGGGCCAGCCGGTGATCGTGGACAACCGCGGCGGTGCCGGCGGCGTCACCGGCACCGACGCGATCGCCAAGGCCGGCGACGGCCATACCTTCGGCTTCGGCTCGCCGGGCCCGCTGGTCACCAATCCCATGCTGATGAAGAAGATGCCCTACGACGCCGAGAAGGCGTTCAAGCCCATCATCCTCATCGAGCAGGCGCCGCTGTTCCTCACCATCGCGCCGAACCAGAACTTCAAGACCGTCCGGGAGCTGGTGGACTATGCCCGCGCCAACCCCGGCAAGCTCAGCTATGGCTCCTCGGGCGTGGGCGGCGCGCACCACCTGTCGGGCGAGCTGCTGGCTTTCCAGACCAAGACCGAGATGACGCACGTGCCCTATAAGGGCGGTGCGCCGGCCGCGGCCGACCTGATGGGCGGGCACCTGGCCTTCATGTTCGAGATGGGCTACTCGGCGCTGCCGTCCATACAGGCCGGCAAGATCAAGGCGCTGGCCGTCTCCAGCCGGCAGCGCGTGAAAGTGCTGCCCGAGGTGCCCACGCTGGACGAGGCCGGCATCCAGGGCTTCGAGTCGTATAACTGGCTGGGCATGATCGCGCCGGCCGATACCCCCGATGCGGTGGTTGCCAGGCTCAACCAGGCGGTGAACGAGGCGCTCAGGCAGCCCGGCATCCGCCAGATGATCGAAGGCAGCGGCGGCATCGTCGTCGGCGGCACGCCCGCGGCCTACGGCCAGTTCATCGCGCAGGAGCGCGCCAAGTGGGGGCCGGTGATCAAGAACGCCCATATCACTCTCGATTGATGGAATCCTTGCCATGAATACCAAACAGCAACTCAGAAAACTGGTCGAGGCCCGCCGTGGCGTGCTCGTGCCCGGCGCGTTTAATGCGCTGTCCGCCAAGGTCATCGAAGACCTGGGCTTCGAAGCCATCTACGTGACCGGCGCCGGCGTGACCAACATGTGGTTCGGCATGCCCGACCAGGGCTTCATGGGCCTGGCCGAGATCGCCGACCACACGGCCCGCATCCGCGACACGGTGAATGTGCCGCTGCTGGTCGACGCCGACACCGGCTTCGGCAATGCACTCAACGTCTACCACACGGTGCGCGTGCTGGAGCGCGCCGGCGCCGACTGCATCCAGCTCGAGGACCAGGTCGCGCCCAAGCGCTGCGGCCACTTCTCGGGCAAGGAAGTCATCTCGGCCGACGAGGCGGTGAGCAAGATCAAGGCCGCGGTCGATGCGCGGCGCGACAGCGACTTCCTGGTGATGGCCCGCACCGACGCGGCCGCCACCCATGGCTTCGAGGCCGCGGTGGAGCGCGCCCAGAAATTCGCCGAAGCGGGCGCCGACATCCTCTTCGTCGAGGCGGTGACCAAGGAGGAGGAGGTGCGTGCGCTGCCCCGGCTGCTGCCCCAGCCGCAGCTGATGAACATGGTGATCGGCGGCAAGACGCCGATCTTCAATGCCGACCAGCTGGGCGAGCTGGGCTACGGCATCGTGCTCTACGCCAATGCCGCGCTGCAGGGCGCGGTGGCCGGCATGCAAAAGGCGCTGACCGTGCTGCGCGATACCAAGGAGGTGCAGGAGGCCAGCGGCCTGGTGGCGCCGTTTGCCGAGCGCCAGCGCCTGGTGGGCAAGCCCGCCTGGGATGCACTGGAGAAGCGCTACACCTGACTACCTCGTGCGGACTGCAGTTTTTCGGTGGAGTACGCTTCCATGCGCTGCAAATGCAACGCAAATCGCCCATGAAAACTGCATCCTTCCCTTCTCTTCGGGTTCATCCGCAATTGCGCCCGGACACCGAGAGCGTGCTGCACGACGGAGAAAGCCTGTCGGAGTTCGTTGAAAATGCAGTGCGCGAACAGGTGGCGCTGCGCAAGGCACAGGCCGACTTCATTGCGCGCGGCCTCGCCTCGCGCGACCAGGCGCGCCAACGCGGCCATTACATTGCTGTGGCAGACGTGCTGGGCAAGCTGCAGGCACGGCTGCATACGGTCCGCGACCAGGCCCGGGCCCGTGGCGGCAAGGCATGATCCTGCACACGGTTCGTTTTACCGAAGAAGCCGAAGCCGATCTGCTGCGCCTGTACGACTACCTCGTGGAGCAGCCATCCGATGGGGACACTTCCGTGGCCGAGCGTGCGCTGGATGGCATAGCGCAGGGCATCCAGCTGCTGGAGCGCTTTCCCTACACCTGCCGCAAGGCCGGGCCCGGCAATCCCTACCTGCGCGAAGCCGTCGCCACGGGCCATGTGGCGCTGTTTGAGATCGAGCCCGGCCACATCGTCACGGTGCTGGCGGTGCGCCACCAGCGGGAAGCGGATTTCCACTGAAGCGGCTGCCCGCGTGTACCCATTGCATTACGGCTCGACGGTGTCCGCTTGGCGATGCCTCATGCACAATCGACGGGCCGGCGGCCTGCGGTCGGGCCGGGCATACCGAGGAGACACCCATGCGTCCTGCGTCTTTCACCCTGGCGCGCCGCGCGCTGCTGCTGGCCGCCGCGGCGCTCGTCGCCGGCTGCGCGGGGCCGTCCAAGGCGCCGCCAACGGAGCAGCCCATACGCCTGGTGACCTCGGGCGGTTTTGCCGAGGCGCACCAGCGCCTGTTCCCGCTGTTCGAGCAGCAGACCGGCGCCAAGGTCGAGTCGGCCTACGGCTCGTCGATGGGCGCGTCCACCACCTCGATCCCGCACCGGCTGGAGCGCGGCGAGGCCATAGACGTGGTGGTGCTGGAGCGCGGCGCGCTCGACCAGCTCGTGGCCCAGGGCCAGGTGCTGCGCGGCAGCGAGGTGGACCTGGTGCGCTCGTCCATCGGCCTGGCGGTGCGCGCGGGCGCGCCCGTGCCCGACATCGGCACCGAGGCCAAGTTCAGGCAGGTGCTGCTCGCGGCGCCGTCGATCGCCTATTCGGCCAGCGCCAGCGGCACTTTCTATGAAACGAAGATGCTCAAGCAGCTTGGCATCGAGGCCCAGGTGCTGCCCAAGAGCAAAAAGGTAGTGGGCGACCGCGTGGGCACCATCGTGGCGCGCGGCGATGCGGCGCTGGGTCTGCAGCAGGTGAGCGAGCTGCTGCCGATCCCTGGCATCAGCTTCGTGGGGCGCCTGCCCGATTCGGTGCAGAGCTACGCGGTGTTCTCGGCCGGCATCGCCGCCAAGGCGCGGAACCCCGAGGGTGCCCGCGCGCTGCTGCGTTTCTACCAGTCGGCCGTGGCCAGGCCGGTGATAGAGAAGACGGGGCTGGAGGTGATTGCGCCCAAGCCCTGAGGCCTGGGCTCGGCCTTAGAACCTGTTCACGATCTCTACGCAGCCGCGTTGCAGACGCAATCGGGATGAGTGCGAGTCGATGTGGCGCAGCATGCACTGGTGTGCATGCAAGACGCAGCGCGAAGCAATCGCCCGATTGCGTCCCAACCCTTAGGGCCAGTGTATTTGCGGGCGGTCTGCGGCGTTGCCTCGCCGGCCGCGCGAATCCTCGCAATAGCTGGGCTATTGCTGCGGTATCGCGCCTTGCATCCCATCCCCTAGCCGGGCGCCCGCAAATGCACTGGCGCGGCATCGTAGAGATCGTGAACAGGTTCTTAGAACAGCTTGACCAGCGCCGGCACGCTCAGTACCGCCGTGTAGTAGCCCATGAACTGCACGCCGGTGTTGAAGCCGAAAAAGCGCGACAGCAGGCCGCCGAGCAGGCCCATGGTCAGGATCACCAGCAGGCCGAGCAGGCCGCCTTCCCAGACGCTGATCACGATGATCAGGCCGACGAAGGTGGCGATGATGGCCTCGTGGCTGACCTTGCGCGAGACGAACAGCGCGGCGCGGCGCGCGAAGTTCATCGCGAAGGGGTAGGACACGGCCGCCGCCAGCAGCACGGCCAGCATGCCATAGCCCAGGAACTCCCAGTGGCTCAACAGGTTGTGCAGGTTGTGCGTCTGGCCGGTCGCGGCATCGACCGTGAAGCGCGGCGGCGCATTGAACAGCGGCGCGGCCGGGCCCGCGGCCACGGGGCTCAGCGGCAGGCCGAAGGCGATCAGCGGGATCAGCGCCTCGGCGATGTAGGTGGCCTCGGTCACGCCGTTGCGCGCGCTCAGCACC
The DNA here is from genome assembly GCF_057808605.1 of Comamonas sp. FG99. NCBI lineage: Bacteria > Pseudomonadati > Pseudomonadota > Betaproteobacteria > Burkholderiales > Comamonadaceae > Comamonas > Comamonas sp. FG99. Next base: position 82,612 of record NZ_JBMDII010000012.1, on the reverse strand, counting down.
GTGGTCAGGCGGTGGTAGGCATGCTTGATGCGCGAGCCCACCAGCTCGCCCAGCACCACGGTCATGGCCACGGGGCTGAACACGAAGGTGGCGCTGGAGATGGCGGCGGTGGCCAGCGTCCAGCGGGCCTGGGTGCGGTCCAGCACCTTCAGCGGATTGGGAAAGTAGCCCGACCAGCCCTTGACGTCGGGCGCCAGGTTGAACTGGCGGCCCCGCTCGCGCGCCATGCGGGCGCGGCCGGCCGGCGCCAGCACCGAGAACAGGTCGGCGATCAGCGGCCCGATGGCGATGCCAAGGAAGTAGCTGATGCTGAGCTTGGTGTCGTACTTGGCCGTCAGCGCCTGCAGCGCCAGGATGACGACCACGAACGGCACCAGCAGCGCCACGGCGGCCCAGCGGCCCTTGGAGAAGTAGGCGATCAGCAGCGCCGCAGCCAGGAAGATCCACGGCGCCGTCCTGGTGATGGCCGTGCCGAACGGCGCCAGCATCACCGCGAACAGCACCGCCAGCGGCACGGCCACGAAGGCCGCCACGATGGCGCCCGAGATCATCTTGCGCAGCGCGATGTGCGGCACGCCGAGCTTGCGCAGCAGGTCGGCGTCCTGCAGCAGCGGCGTGGCCAGCGTGTCGCCGGGGATGCCGAGCAGCGCGGTGGGGATGGCATGCGTCATGTGCTTGGCCACCGCGCCGGCCAGGAAGAAGGTGAACACGCCCGCGGGCGGCACGCCCAGCAGCACGACCAGAAGCGTCAGCGGCGCGAGCGTGGTGGTTTCATCGGTGCCTGAGAACGTGCTTACGATCTTTGCGGCGCCGCGCCAGGGTCTTTGCGGGATGGGATGCAAGGCGCGATACCGCAGCAATAGCTCGGCTATTGCGAGGATTCGCAACGCCGCAGACCGCCCGCAAAGGCCCTGGCCCTATGGGTTGGGGCGCAATCGGGCGATTGCTTCGCGCTGCGGCTTGCGTGCACACGAGTGCACGCTGCGCCACATCGACTCGCACTCATCCCGATTGCGCATTCAACGCGGTGCCGCAAAGATCGTAAACACGTTCTGAACCAGGCCGATGGCGGCGAAGACCACGGCGCCGATCAGGCCCATGCCCGCGGCAACGCCGATCTGTTCGATCAAGATGGGGTCCATTCGAATGCGCTCCAGAGGGGGTTAGCGGCCGTCGCGGCCGGCGGCGCCGGGGCTGGCGAACAGGTCATAGAGCCGCAGCTCGCGCAACTCCTGCACCACGGCGGGCGGCAGGTCGGCCACTGAGCCCAGGCCGCCGGGCTGCTGCTCCAGCTCGCTCAGTACCTCGGCGCGCCAGGCGGGGTCGGTCGATACGTCCATCTCCGTCACCTCGCGCTTCGGCGGGAAGGCGCGCGCGCAGACCAGGCCGGCGATCAGGCAGCCGGCGAGGCCCGCGAGCATGGCGTAGGCATGGGCGAGCTGCGGCGATTCGACCACCGAGCGCAGCCAGCGGCTGGCCAGGTAAAAGCCCAGCACGCTGATGCCTATGCCGGTGGCGATGGACCAGGCCAGGTGGCGCAGGTCGACGGTGTCGCCCCAGACTTCGGCCAACTGGGCCGGCGTGGGTGGCTGTGCGGGTGCCATGGCAGGGTCTCCTTGATGGGGTATATGGATAGGGGAAAAAGAAAAAGCGCCGCCGGCCGCGCCCGGCGGGGGCGCGGCCGGCACGGTGGTGTGCGGTAGGGGCGGGGGCGCTCAGGCCTGGCCGCGCAGCTCGCGCAGCACTTCGAGCGCACGGTCGGTGCGCACGTCGTGCTCGGCGGCGAGCCGCTTGGCGACCAGCTCCACCTCTTCGCCCACCGCGCCCGCCACCAGGGCGATGTTGCGGGCATGCAGGGCCATGTGGCCGCGCTGTATGCCTTCGGTGGCCAGCGCGCGCAGCGCGCCCAGGTTCTGCGCCAGGCCCACGGCGGCGGCGATCTCGCCCAGCTCCTGGGCCGACTTCACGTCCATGATCTTCAGCGCCAGGCGCGCCAGCGGGTGCGTCTTGGTGGCGCCGCCCACCAGGCCCACGGGCATGGGCAGCTCGATGGTGCCCACCAGGGCGCCGCTGCGGTCCTTCTCCCAATGGGTCAGCGAGGTGTAGCGGCCGCCCCGGCTGGCGTAGGCATGGGCGCCGGCCTCCACCGCGCGCCAGTCGTTGCCGGTGGCGACGATGACCGGGTCGATGCCGTTCATGATGCCCTTGTTGTGGGTGGCGGCGCGGTAGGGGTCGATGGCGGCGAAGGTGTAGGCGTCGAGCACGCCCTCGATGATCTCCTCGCCGCTGCGCTCGGCGGTGGCCAGGGTCTTGGCCGTCAGGCGCACGCGGGCGCGGGCCAGGCGCAGATCGGCCAGGTTGGACAGGATGCGCAGGCGCACCGAGCCGCCGGTGAGCTTCTCGACCAGCGGCGACACCGATTCGGCCATGGTGTTCACCGTGTTGGCGCCCATGGCGTCGCGCACGTCGACCACCAGGTGCATCACCAGCATGGGGCCGCGCGGCGAGTCGGGGAAGACATGGACTTCGATGTCCTTGCAGCCGCCGCCCAGGCCGATCAGCACCTTGTCGCGGCTGTTGGCCAGCGCCAGGATCTCGTCGCGGGCCTGGAACAGCGTCAGCCGGGCGCCGTAGGGGTCGCTCAGGCCAATCACCTGGACTTGTGCGCGCATTAGCGGCAGGGTGCTCGAAGTCTGGAAGCCCCCGTCCTCGCGCGCCAGCTTGGCCATGTACGAGGCGGCAGCGATGATCGAGGGCTCCTCTACCGCCAGCGGCACCAGCACGTCGCGGCCATTGACGCGGAAGTTGCCGGCCACGCCCAGGGGCAGCTCGAAGGTACCGATCACGTTCTCGATCATGCCGTCGGCCAGGGCCACGGGCAGGGCGCCGGGCTGCACGAGCAGGGCGCGCTCCTCAGGCGAGAGGCCACAGGCATCGGCCACGAAGTCCCAGCGCTGGGACGGGTTGAGGGCGCGGAATTGGGGAAGGCGGGAATCGGCGGCCATGGAAACTCCTGGGTAAAGTGGGATGCTTGGCCGCGAATGTACCTAAACTGTACCGTTGAATACAGGTACAGTTTGGGGGGACAGCGGTATTGCAATGCAGCATTCGCATGCAGCGGCCGCACAGGAGACGGACATGGCAGGCAGCAGCAGGCGCCGGGCGCCGATTGCCCAGAAACTGGCGGACCTGATCGGCCGGCAGATCGCCGATGGGGCCTACCGCCCGGGGGACAAGCTGCCCTCGCTGCGCGAGCTGGCGCAATTGCACAGCTACGCGAAGAACACGGTGGTCGCGGCCTTCGACCTGCTGGTCTCGCGCGGGCTGGTGGAGTCGCGCCGCGGCTCGGGCTTTTACGTGGCGCACCAGGCCGCCAACCAGGATGCCAGCGCCCCCCGGGCCGCCGATGACGAGGCTGGCCAGCTGCATCGCGCAATGGATGTGGTCTGGCTCATGCGCGAGCAGCTCAAGACCCAGCCCGACGCGGTCGCGGTGGGCGACGGCTTTCCGCCGCTGGACTGGCTGGCCGACATGCGCATGGACCGCTACCACCAGAAGGTGGTGCGCACCGGGCTCGGCTCACTGTTTCGCTACGGCAGCCGCTTCGGCTATGCGCCGCTGCGCGACAGCCTGGTGCGCAAGCTCGGCGTCTTCGGGCTGGGCGTCACGCCCGCGCAGCTGGTGCTGACGCAAGGCGCCAACGAAGCGCTCGATCTCATCATCCGCTACTTCGTGCCGCCCGGCGCCACGGTGCTGGTCGACGATCCGGGCTACTACCTGCTGTTCGGCAAGCTGCGGCTGGCCGGCGCGCGCGTACTGGGCGTGCCGCGCCTGCCCGACGGCCCCGACACGGCGGTGCTGGAGCAGCTGCTGCTCGCCGAGCGGCCCCGGCTGTTCTTCACCCAGTCGCTGGCGCACAACCCCACCGGCTCGGACATCGGCGCCGCCAAGGCCTACCGCGTGCTGCAGCTGGCCACGCGCCACGACCTGCTGCTGGTGGAGAACGATCCGCTGGCGGACTTCAAGCCCACTTCTTCCATGCGCCTGTCGGTGCTCGACCAGCTGGAGCGCAGCATCTATGTCGGCAGTTTTTCCAAGTCGTTCTCGGCGGCGCTGCGGGTGGGCTTCGTCGCCTGCAATGCCGCGCTGGCCAGCGACCTGGCCGACCTGCGCACGCTGATCCATGTGAGCGGCTCGGAATACTGCGAGCGCATGGTGGACGTGATGCTGCGCGAAGGCCACTACGAGCGCCACCTGGTGCGCCTGCGCCAGCGGCTGGGCAAGGCCACCGGCCAGGCCCTGGCATGGATGGATGCGCATGGCTGCGAGGTGTTCGCGCGCAGCGAGCAGTCGCTGTACCTGTGGGCGGCCTTCCCCGGCGCGGCGGATTCGGTGCAGCTGGCCGAGCGGCTGCTGCCGCACAAGGTGACGATGGCGCCGGGGCGCGTGTTCAGCCTCGACGCGGCGGCCAGCTCGCGCTGGTCGCGCTGCAACGTGGGCGCGATGCTGGATCCGCGCTTCGGTGCGGCGATCGAGGCCAGCGGCGCGCTGGGCCCGGCGGGCGTGCGTCAGTCGATGTGAGCGCCCGAGTCCTGCACCACCTGCTTCCAGTGGGCCAGCTCGCCAGGCAGCGCCGCCCGGAAGCTCTGGGGCGTGGAGGCCACCGGCTCGGCGCCCAGGTTCCTGAGGCGCTCCTGCATGGTGGGGCTGGCCATGACCTTGGCGATGGCATCGTGCAGCTTGTCGACGATGGGCGCAGGCGTGCCCGCGGGGGCGAACAGGCCGTACCATGAGGTGACCGCCATGTCCTTGCCCAGCGGCGGGATCTGCGGCGCCAGCGCGGTGGGCTTGTCCGATGCGACGCCCAGCACGCGCAGCTTGCCGCTGAGCACGAAGGGCATCACGCCCGGAAAGCTGCCGAAGGTCATGGGTACTTGGCCGGCCACCACGTCGGTGGCCGCGGCGGAGGCGCCCTTGTAGGGCACGTGCAGCAACTGCACCGAGCGCTGTTTCTTCAGCATCTCGCCGAGCAGGTGGTTGAGCGTGCCGTTGCCCGCCGATGCGTACTCCACCTTGCCGGGATGGGCCTTGGCATAGGCGACCAGCTCGTCCAGGTTCCTGGCCGCAAAGGCCGGGTTGACCACCAGCAGGTAGGGCGCCACCGCCAGCTGCATGATGGGGGTGAAGTCCTTGATCGGGTCGAACGGCACCCTGGCGTACAGCGCCGGGTTGATGGTGTGGGCGCTTTGCGCCGTGACCAGGAAGGTGTACCCGTCGGGTGTGCTGCGCGCGACCTGGCCGGTGCCGAGGTTGCCGTTGGCGCCCGGCCGGTTTTCCACCACCACAGGCTGGCCCAGCGAATTGCCCAGCCCTTGCGCTACCGCCCGGGCAATCACGTCGTTGGCGCCGCCGGGGTTTTGCGGCACCACGAAGACGATGGGCCTGGCGGGCCAGCTGCCGGCGGCCGGGGTCTGCGCCCCGGCCCTGGCAAACGCCAGCATCAGCGCCAGCGCTGCCCCGGCCTGGCGGCGCGAGATCGCAGGCCGGGCGGGCCTGGGCGTGCAAGCGGGCATGGGGTGGAGGTTCATGGCCGGCCTTTCAGGCAGCCAGCCGTTGCACCGCCGCACGCTCGCGCATGCGGGCCGAGTGCGCGGCCACGCGGGGGAATTCGGCGATGTCCACGCCGTCGCTCTTGAGCCAGCCGGCGATGGTGTAGAGGTAGCCGTCGGCCACGGAGTACTGCTCGCCCATCACCCAGGGCCCGTCGCCGAGGTAGTGGTTCTCGATCACGCCAAAGCATTCGCGCATGTTTTGCGGCACCTTGGCGCGCATCGCGGCCTGGGCGGCCTCGTCGTCGGCCCAGCGCGCGGCGCGCGGGCGGTGGGCATGGGCGATGTGCACGGTGGAGGCCAGGTAGGCGTTGAATTCCTGCAGCTGCGCCAGCGCGAACGGATCATCGAGCGGCGCCAGCCGGGCCTGCGGATAGGTCTGCGCCACATACAGCAGCAGCGCCGGCACCTCGGTCAGCACGCCGCGCGGCGTGACCAGCGCGGGCACCCGGCCCTTGGGATTGACGGCCAGGTAGGCGGGGCTGCGCTGCTCGGCGGCGGCGAAGTCCAGTGTCTTGAGCGCGAACTCGGCGCCGGCCTCGTACAGCGCGATCAGCACGGCCTGCGCGCAGGTGCCGGGCACATAGTAGAGCGTGGTGGACATGCCCAATCTCCTTTTTTGAATGAAATCCGATTCAAAGCCAATAGGGTTTTATGCGTAAAGCTATCAATTTTGATAATCCGTGCATGGCCATGGATTGTGGCACGACTGCGCCGGCGGCGCAGTCGCGGCGGGTACCATAGCCGCTTTGCATTCTGCCGATCGCGCCCATCTTCTGCCCATGGCCAAGGAAAAAACCATCTACACCTGCACCGAATGCGGTGGCACCAGCCCGCGCTGGCTGGGCAAATGCCCGGCCTGTGGCGCCTGGAACACGCTGATCGAGTCGCTTCCCGAGCCCGCGGGCGGCGGCAAGAACCGCCTGAGCCAGGCCAGCTATGCCGGCTATGCGGGCCAGGCGCAGGCGGTGGTGCCGCTGGCGGCCATCGAGGCCAGCGACGTGGCCCGCACGCCCTGCGGCATCGACGAGCTGGACCGCGTGCTCGGCGGCGGCGTGGTCGAGGGCGGCGTGGTGCTGATCGGCGGCGATCCGGGCATCGGCAAGTCCACGCTGCTGCTGCAGGCGGTGGATGCGCTGCAGCGCCAGGGCCTGCCCGCGCTGTACGTGACCGGCGAGGAAAGCGGCTCGCAGGTGGCGCTGCGCTCGCGCCGGCTGGGCATCGAGGGCAGCCAGGTCAATGTGCTGGCCGAGATCCAGCTCGAAAAAATCCTCGCCACCTGCGATGGCACGCAGCCGGCGGTGGTGGTGATCGACTCGATCCAGACCATGTACTCCGACCAGCTCAGCTCCGCGCCCGGCTCGGTGGCCCAGGTGCGCGAATGCGCGGCCCACCTCACGCGCATGGCCAAGAGCACCGGCATCGCGGTGGTGCTGGTGGGCCACGTGACCAAGGAGGGTGCGCTGGCCGGCCCGCGCGTGCTCGAGCACATGGTCGACACGGTGCTGTACTTCGAGGGCGACACGCACAGCAGCTTCCGCCTGGTGCGGGCGATCAAGAACCGCTTTGGCGCGGTCAACGAGATCGGCGTGTTCGCGATGACGGAAAAGGGCCTCAAGGGCGTCTCCAATCCCAGCGCGATCTTTCTGAGCCAGCATGCCGAGCCGGTGCCGGGCAGCTGCGTGCTGGTCACGCTCGAAGGCTCGCGCCCGCTGCTGGTCGAGGTGCAGGCCCTGGTCGATGCCGGCGGCCCCAGCCCGCGCCGCCTGTCGGTGGGGCTGGACCGCGACCGCCTGGCCATGCTGCTGGCCGTGCTGCACCGCCATGCGGGCGTGGCCTGCGCCGACCAGGACGTGTTCGTCAACGCGGTGGGCGGCGTGCGCATCAGCGAGCCGGCGGCCGACCTGGCGGTGATGTTGTCCATCACCAGCAGCCTGCGCGGCAAGGCCCTGCCCAAGGGCTTCATCGCCTTCGGCGAAGTGGGCCTGGCCGGCGAGGTGCGGCCCGCGCCGCGTGGGCAGGAGCGGCTGAAGGAGGCCGCCAAGCTCGGCTTCACCGTGGCCGTGGTGCCCAAGGCCAATGCGCCGAAGAAGCCCATCGAAGGCCTCGCCATCCACGCGGTGGAGCGGGTGGACGAAGCGATGCAGGTGGTGCGCGGTCTGGCATGATGGGCGGGCCGGCGGCATGCGAACATCCGCCGGGTGGAGGTAGTGATGATACGGCCTGCTTTCTTTCGTGCCAGTACCTGGGCTGCGGCTGTGCTGAGCGCATGGCTGGGTAGCTGTGGTGCTGCAACCCCCCAGGCCCCGCAAACCGACGCCCCGGACTGCAGCCGCGAGGCCGCGGCCGCCTGCTTCATGGCCATGCAGCTGCCGGGCGGCGCGGGGCAGCTGCACTACTATGCGTCGCGCCCACCCGGCGCCACCGCGCAGCCCGGGCCGCGCAGCGCGCTCATCGTGATGCACGGCCATTCGCGCGATGCCGGGCACAGCTTCCAGGCCGGCCTGCTGGCGGCCGAGCGCGCGGGCCGGCTGGGGCAGACGGTGGTCATCGCGCCGCTGTTCCAGGTGCCGGCATCGCGGTCCGCGCGCTGCCGGACTCCGGACACCCCGCAGGCGCAGCCCGGCGATGCGCTCTGGAGCTGCGGCAGCTGGCCCGCCGGGCTGGCATCGGCGGGCGAGCATGGCATCAGCGCCATCGCGGCGCTGGATGCGCTGCTGGCCGAGCTCAAGCGCCAATGGCCTGATCTGCAGGAGGCCACGCTGGCCGGGTTTTCCGCCGGCGCGCAGCTGGTTCAGCGCAGCATCGGCTTTGCGGCGCAGCCGCCGGCCGGCCTGCGCCTGCGCTATGTGGTTGCCGACCCCAGCAGCTGGCTGTATTTCGACCCGGTGCGCCCGCAGCCGCTGGTGCAGGGGCAGCCGGCCGACTGGCAGGCATGCAGCGTGGATGCGCAGGGGCAAACGCCGTGCAGCTTTGCCTTTGCCGCGCCCACCGCGAAAGCGGCCTGCCGCGGCTACGACGACTGGAAATACGGCACTGGCGCGCTGCCCGCCATCCTGGGTCGCGGCGCGCAGCAGGCGCGCCAGCGCTATGCTGCAGCGGATGTGGCCTACCTGGAGGGCGCGCTCGACAGCGGCTCGGCGCGGGGCACGGCCTACCGGGTGCTCGACAAATCCTGCGCGGCCATGCTCCAGGGCCCCTACCGCCTGCAACGCGGGCTGGCCTACCTGGCCTACGAGCAGGCAGTGCTGCGCCCGGCGCGGCCGCGCACGCTGGCGGTGGTGCCCGGCTGCGCCCACGATGTGGCCTGCGTGCTGCCGCACGCGGCGGCGCGCGCGGCGGTGTTTCCGCGCTGATTCAGCTTGTGCTCAAGCCACTAGCCGTTGGCCGATGACCGTGCTGGCGAAGGCTTGCCCCAGGTCGGCGATCAGGTCTGCCGGGTCTTCCAGTCCGATATGCAGGCGCACCACGGGCTGGGTTCCGGTCCACGCGCTATGCTCGCGCAGGCGCTCGGGTGCGGCGAGCAGGGCCAGGCTTTCGTAGCCGCCCCAAGAGGCGCCGATGGCGAACCAGCGCAGCGCATCGACGAAAGCCTGGGCGGTGCGCGCATCCACGCCATCGGCGAAGGCGAACGACACCAGGCCGCTGGCGCCGCTGAAGTCGCGCCGCCACAGTGCGTGGCCGGGATCGGAGGCAAGGGCGGGATAGAACACGCGCTGCACCTGCGGCTGCGCCTGCAGCCACTCGGCCACTTGGGTGGCATGGCGCTGGTGCTGCGCCAGCCGCACCGGCAGGGTGCGCAGGCCGCGCAGCGCGAGGTAGGCGTCGTCCGCGCCCACCGTGAGGCCGAGCGCCTCGTAGGCGGTGGCTATCCGGGCTGCCAGCTTGGGCGTGTCGGCCACCACGATGCCTTGCATCAGGTCCGAATGCCCGGCGATGTACTTGGTCGCGGCCTGGATGGAGATGTTGGCTCCGAGCTTGAGCGGCTGGTGGAACCAGCCGCCGCTCCAGGTGTTGTCGGTGGCGACGGGGATGCCGCGTGCATGCGCTGCCGCGGCGAGCGCGGGCAGGTCCAGCACCTCATACAGCAGCGAGCTGGGCGACTCCAGGTAGACGAGCCTGGTGTTGGGCCGGATCTTGGCTGCGAGGTCATCGCGCGACGGCGAAAAATATTCGACGGCAATGCCCAGGCGCTGCAGCAGCGTGGTGTCGACGCGGCGCACCGGCGAATACACGCTGTCGGCCACCAGCGCATGGTCGCCGGGCGAGAGCAGGGCAACGAGCACCAGCGTGATTGCGGCCAGGCCCGAGGGCGCGAGAAAGGCACGGTGCCCGCCTTCGAGGGCGAGCACCGCGTCTTCCAGCGCGCGGTGGGTGTCCAGCCCATGGCGCCCGTATGAGGCCAGGCGCTCGCCGGCGGCACGGCGGTGGTGGTAGTCCTCCAGCGTGGCGCAGCTGTCGAAGCGCACGGTGCTGGTGCGCACCACGGGCACGTTCACCGGGCCGGAGCCGTCGCGCGTTGCGGGCGCGCCCGCATGCAGCAGCCGCGTGGTCGGGGCGGCGCAATGGGATGTGCTCATGCCACGGCCTCGCTGGCGCGGAAGTAGGCGGCGTTGTAGTTCTTGATCTCGCCGGTGTCGGGGTCGATGGCAACGCGCCCGGTCAGCGTCTCCAACGGCTGGCCGTACAGGTGGAAATGCAGGGTTGGCGTGTCGCCCACCACGTGGATGCTGTGGATGTCGTCGGGCAGGAACGCGATGGGCGCACCCGGCTGCACGGTGTGCTCGCGCGCCACGTGGATGGCGGCGCGGCCAGGGTCGCTGCGGTCGTCGGTACGTTCGTAGATGCGGTTGAGCTCCCGGCCCTCCACGGCCACGATCACCGCCCAGGTGGTGTGGTTGTGCGGCGCGGTGCTCTTGCCAGGGTTGATCGAGTTCAGGTACAGCGCCAGGGCGGCATCGCCGTCGTCGGGGTTGAGCCGGTAGCGTGTGGAGGCGCCCACGCCGGCCGTCGCCGCGGGCGGCGGAAAGTCGGCGCGGCTGAACAGCTCCCGGCGCGCGGCCAGCTGCTCCAGCCGCGCGGTGACTGCGGCCAGCGTTTTTCGGCTGGGGCTGTCGGCGCCGATCAGCTGGCGCACGTCGGCCAGCGCGGCATCAACGGCCTGGCGGCGTTCTGCGGTGAGGGATGTGGTCATTGCGAGACTCCTGGTTTCAGGGCGCCACGGATGGCGCATCGTGGATGGAATGGGTCGCCGGGGCCGGCCGCTCGCCCAGCGCGCGCTGCAGGAAGCCGCGTGTGCGTTCGCTGCGCGGCGCACGAAAGATCTGCGCCGCCGCGCCGTGCTCGACGATGCGGCCCGCCTCGGTGAAGTAGACATGGTCGCTCACTTCCTCGGCAAAGCGCATCTCATGGGTGACCAGCACGCAAGCCATGCCTTCGCGCACCAGCTCGCGGATCACCAGCAGTACCTCGCCTACCGTCTCGGGATCGAGCGCCGAGGTCACCTCGTCGAACAGGATCAGCTCCGGCCGCATCGCCAGCGCGCGGGCGATGGCCACCCGCTGCTGCTGGCCGCCCGAGAGCTCGCCGGGGTAGGCCTTTTCCTTGTGCGGCAGGCGCACGCGCTCCAGCAGCGCACGGGCGGTGCGCTCTGCCTCGGCTCGGCTGCGCCCGGCCACATGGGTGGGTGCGATCACCAGGTTCTCCAGCACCGTCAGGTGCGGAAACAGGTTGTACTGCTGGAATACGAAGCCCACGCGCTTGCGCAGTGCGATCAGCTCGGATTCGGTCCTGAGCTGGTCTACCCGGGTGCCGTCCACGTGGATGCTGCCCCGCTGCGGCCGCAGCAGCCCGGTGATGCAGCGCAGGATGGTCGACTTGCCCGAGCCCGAGGGCCCGATGATGGACACCGCCTGGCCCCGGCCGACCTGCACGTCGATGCCCTGGAGCACCTCGTTGGCGCCGAATGACAGGTGGATGCCACGCAGCTCGACCAGCGGCTGCAGCGCGGCTTCGCCCGGGTTGCCGGGGGCGGCGATGGATGAGAAAAAGGCGTCAGTGGCGTTCATGTTTGCGCTCCAGGGCGCGCGTGGCGCGGGCGATCGGGTAGCAATAGGCGAAAAACAGCGCCAGCAATGTGAAGTACACCAGGATGGTGAAATCCGTGCGCGCCACCGTGTTGCTGGCGATCTGCGCGGTGTCCACCACGTCGTGCACGCCTACCAGCGAGGCCAGTGAGGTGCTCATGGTGATGCTGGCGTACAGGTTCATCCACGGCGGCAGCATGCGGCGCAGGCATTGCGGCAGCACGATCAACCGGAATATCTGGCGCCGCCTGAAGGCCAGCGATTGCGCTGCTTCCCACTGCGCGGCGGGAATCGACTGGATCGCGCCGCGAAAGACCTCCGCCACGATGGCGCTGGCGGGCAGCGCCAGGCCCAGTACCACCTTGAGCCAGTCGGGGAAGGGCAGGGTATGCCCGGCCAGCGGCAGCTCGAACGGGAACACATAGGTCGTGAAATAGACCAGCACCAGCACCGGCGCGTTGCGAAACACCTGCACGTAGCTGCGCACCAGGTGGCGCAGCGCCGCCACGGGCGATAGCGCCAGCGCGCCCAGCACCAGGCCCGCGGCGGTGCCTACCGCCATGGCCAGCAGGCTGATGCCGATGTTCACCCCCAGCCCGCGCAGCAGCGCGGGCGACCAGGCCCACAGGTGCGACACGGCCGTGGGCGTATCGCGCCACAGCCAGGCGGCGGCCGGCAAGACGGCCGCTGCGATGCCGATGTGCAGCCAGGGCAGGCGCGCGGCGGCCGGGGTGCTTGCCCCGGGGTTGAGTGCAGCGTCATTGGCCATAGCCGGGCATCCTCCATTGGCGTTCCAGCCAGCGGCCGGCGTGGCTGACTATCCAGGTCAGCAGGCCGAACCACAGCAGGATCAGCAGCAGCAGCTCCAGCACGTTGTCGCGCTGCGACCAGATCATGATTGATTCATAGGTCACGTCGCCCACCGCAATGGCCGAGGCCACGGCGGTCATCTTCACCAGGTCGACCAGGTTGTTGACCAGCGCGGGCAGCGCAAAGCGCGCAGCCAGCGGCAGCTGTACGCGCGCCAGCAGCTGCCGTCGCGAAAAGCCCAGCGAGCGCGCTGCCTCCAGCGTGGTGGCTGGCACCGCCTCCAGGCCTGCGCGCAGCGCCTCGGCATGGAATACGCTCTTGTGCAGCGATACGACCACCACCACCCATACGAAGGGCGTGAGCGGGTTGTTGCCCGCACCCCAGTCGCGCAGCTGCTGCGTGATGAGCATGTTGAGCACCAGGAACGCACAGTACAGCTGCACCAGCGTGGGCGTGTTGCGTGTGAACTCGACGCAGGCGCGGGCCGGCGCGCGCAGCCATGCGCGCTGCGATGTCAGCGCCGCCGCCAGCAGCACGCCAGCGGCGAGGCTGGCCGGAATCGTCCACAGGCACAGCTGCACCGTCACCCACATGCCACGCACGAATGACTGGCGCTCGCCCGCGTCCAGCACGAAGGCATAGTTCAATCCCAGCGGGCGCAATGCGTCCACGGCCTGGGTCAGCACATTCTGGGTCATGGCGCCCAGCCTTCCCGTGCGTGCCTCATGCGGGTAGCTCCTGGGCAGGCTCGGCTGCGGGTTGGCGCAGCGCACGCACCGCGCGGGCGATGCGCTCCACCGCATCTCGCAGCACGGCATCGCTGGCGGCGGTGGACAGGCGCAGGTAGGGCGACAGGCCGAACGACGCGCCATCGACCACGGCCAGCCCTTCGGACTCCAGCAGCCATTCGGCAGCGTCCGTGTCGGTCGTGATCGCGCGGCCGTCGGGCCGCAGTTGGCCGATGAGGCCGCCGCAGTGCACGAAGGCGAAGAACGCACCCTCGATGCGGCGCAGCGCCAGACCCGGAATGTCCGCGATGGCCTGCTCCACCAGCCGGGCGCGGCGCGCATAGGCGGCGCGCCCGGCGGCGGCGAAGCTCTGGTCGGCTGATTCCAGCGCTGCCTGCGCGGCGGCCTGCGCGATCGCGTTCGGCGCAGACGACACCTGTGACTGGATCACCACCATGGCTTGCACCAGGGCGGCGGGGCCCGCTCCCCAGCCAATGCGCCAGCCGGTCATGGCATAGGTCTTGGAGACGCCGCCCACCAGCAGCGTGCGTTCGCGCAGATCGGGTGCCACATGCAGCCAGTGCACGGGCGCCTCGGGGGTGAACCAGATGTGTTCGTACAGTTCATCGAGCAGCACTTGCACTTGCGGGTGCCTGCGCAGCACCTGCGCCAGTGCGGCGAGTTCGCCGCTGCCATACACCGCGCCCGATGGGTTGCCCGGCGTGTTCAGCACCAGCCAGCGCGTGCGCGGCGTGATGGCCGCCTCCAGCGCCGCCGGCGTGAGCTTGTGGCCCGTGCCGATGCCGCAGGGAACGCATACCGGCACGCCGTCGTTGACGAGCACCATGTCCGGGAAGGACGGCCAGTAGGGCGTCGGGATGATCACTTCGTCGCCTGCGTTCAGCGTCGCGGCAAAGGCGTTGTAGATCACCTGCTTGCCGCCATTGCTGACAATGATGTCGCCGAGGCCGTAGTCCAGTGCATTCTCCCTGCGGTACTTGGCCTGGATCGCGAGCCGCAGCGCCAAGGTGCCGGGCGTGGCGGTGTACCTGGTCTCGCCTCGCGCAAGCGCGGCGATGGCGGCCTGCTTGATGAAGTCCGGCGTGTCGAAATCGGGTTCGCCGGTGGTCAGCGCGATCACGTCGCGGCCCTGCGATGCCAGTGCGGCGGCGCGGGCGCTGGCGGCGGCATTGGGTGAGAGCCTGGCGCGCTGCACGCGCTGGGAAAGCCGCGAGGCGGAGAACAGGGGAAAGGCTGCCGTGGTCATGGATGAGGGCTTTCTTCGGATATGAGCACCTTGCCGGGGTTGAGCAGCCCCAGCGGATCGAACGCCGCCTTGAGCCTGTGCATCAGAGCCAACTCGACCTGGCTCTTGTAGCGCGGGAGCAGTTCGCGCTTGGTCTGGCCGATGCCGTGCTCGGCGCTGATGGAGCCGTGGTGGGCATGCACGCTGTCGTGCACGACGGCATGGATCTCGTCTTCCACGGCAAAGATGTCGGCTGCCGTGCCACCTGCGGCGTGCGACACGTTGTAGTGCAGGTTGCCGTCGCCCAGGTGCCCGAAAGGCATGGGCCGCACGCCGGGAAAGCGTGCTTGCAGCGCCGCGGCGGTGGCCGACAGGAAAGCGGGAATATGCGAGATCGGCAGCGCGATGTCGTGCTTGACGTTGCCGCCGTCGAGCTTTTGGGCCCGGCCCAGCGACTCGTCGCGCAGGCGCCAGAGCTGCAGGCTTTGCTGGCCGCTTTCGGCAATCGCCGCATCGGCCACGATGCCGTCTTCGTACGCTTGGCCGACCACGGCCTCGAAGCGCGCGCGGGCATGGGCCTCGCCCTCGCTGTCCGACAGCTCGACCAGTGCGTACCAGGCATGTTCCAGCGGCAGCGGAATCGGCTGCTCGGGCACATGCTGTGCCACCAGGCCGAGCACGGACTCCGACATCAACTCGAACGCCGTCAGTCCCGCGCCGAAGCCGGTGCGCGCTGCATTCAGGAAGGCCAGTGCGTCGTGGATGCAGCCAAAGGCCAGCAAGACCGTGTGGCGCGCGGCGGGCAGTGGGTAGAGCTTGAGCGTAGCCGCGGTGATGATGCCCAGCGTGCCCTCGCTGCCCACATACAGCTCGCGCAGCGCATAGCCGGTATTGTCCTTGCGCAGCCCGCGCAAGCCGTCCCAGATATCGCCTTCGGCCGTGACCACTTCCAGCCCGAGCACCAGATCGCGCGCATTGCCGTAGCGCAGCACCTGCGTTCCGCCCGCGTTGGTCGAGAGGTTGCCGCCGATCGTGCAACTGCCTTCCGAGCCCAGGCTCAGCGGGAACAGCCGGCCTGCCTCATGCGCGGCCTGCTGTACGCTGGCCAGTACGGCGCCGGCCTCCACGGTCAGCGTGTCGTTATCGGTGTCAACGCTGCGTACACGGTTGAGCCGGCCAAGCGACAGCAGCACGGCATGGCCGCTGCCGTCGGGTGTTGCCGCGCCCATCAAGCCGGTGTTGCCGCCTTGCGGCACGATGGGCGCGCGGTACCGCCGGCACAGGCGCACGATCTGGGCCACCTCTTGCGTGCTGGCCGGGCGGGCCACGGCCAGTGCTCTACCGGTGATGCGGCCATGCTGGTCGGTGAGGTAGCCCTGAGCGTCGGCGCCGGTCAGCACATGGTGGGGGCCGAGTGCGGTGCGCAGCCCATTCAGCAGATCGCTCATGCGCGTGCTCCTTCAGCGGCGGCGGCATGCAGCAGATCGGCCACGCCGGCGCGGGCCGCAATGGCGCGGATCTGGCGCAGCAGCGCATCGGGCAGCGGAATGCCCCGCTGTTCGCGCTCGGCCCGCTGCGCGGCTTCCGGGTCGCCGGGCACCAGCACGGGCAGGGCCGGGTCGCAGGGGCGTGCAGCATGCAGCACATCGATGATCGCGTCCAGGTCGCGAGCGAACGCACCCGGTGCGCCGAAGAATGCCGGGTCGATGGCGATGAAGCTGTGGCCTACGTTGGCCGGCTCATCCGCGCCGTGGCGCTGGTTGTGCAGCGGCGCGAACGCCCCGCCGGCCAGCGTTGCGCCTAGCACCTGGGCCAGCAACGCCAGCCCGTAGCCCTTGTGGCTGCCGCCGTCGCTGCTGCCGCCCAGCGGGGTCAGCCCGCCGTCCGGTGCATCGAACACCTGCGCCCGCGCCGCCTCGGGGGCGGTGACGGGCTGCCCCTGCGCATCCACGACCCAGCCGGCGGGCACAGGCTGGGCGCGCAGCGCTTTCACCTTGACGCGATTGGCGGCGGCCGTAGTGGTGGCCATGTCCAGCACAAAGGCGTTGTTGCGCGAGCCTTCGGGCACCGGTGCCGCAAAGGCGATCGGGTTGGTGCCCAGCACCGGCTCGGCGGCCCGGGCGGGTACTAGCAGTATGCCGCTGGCCGAGCTGGTCACCAGGCCGATCAAGCCCTGGCCTTGGGCAATGCGGGCATACACGCCCGCCGCGCCGAAATGGTGCGAATTGCGCACCGCCACCAGGGCGATGCCGCTGGCCCGGGCCTTGTCCACCGCCAGCTGCATGGCCCGCGCGGATACCGCGTGGCCCAGTCCGGCGTCGCCGTCGAGCACGGCGGTCGCCGGCGTGTCGCGCAGCACACGTGGTGCGGCGGACAGGTTCAGGCGACCGCTGGCACGCATGGTTTCGTAGTGCGGCAGCATCGATATGCCGTGCGACTCCACGCCCAGCAGGTCGGTTTCCACCATCAGCTGCGCCGTGGCGGCGGCAGCCTCGGCCGGCATGCCCCATGCCCGCAGTATGGCCGTGGCCTGCGCCCGCAGGCTGTTGGCTGCGAAGCGCTGTTCGCTGTGCTCGGCGGGAGTACTCATCAACCGTTCTTCTTGAACTCGGAAAGCACTGCGGCGCTGGCTGGCGCGCGCTGCGGGCTCATCGCATTCATTGCCTGGCTTCCTTGCCGGCAGTGGCCGCCAGTGCATGCTTGTAGATCTCGAAATCGAAAGGCGCACGGTCGAACTGGCCCTTGAGCGCGCGCTCATGGCGGCTGGCTATCCAGGTATCCGGCACGCCCCATTGGCGGGCCTGCTTGAGCAGGAAGCCGGAGCGGTGCCAATCCTGGATCGCCTTGTCCACGAAAGCCTGCGTGTCGGCCTCGCCCTTGCGTGTCCACACCACGGTCGGCGAGGGAATCAGCTGCTCTTGGGTGGCGAGCGTGAAGTCCTGCCACTGGCTGCCGCTGGCTCCGTGCAAGGTGGTGTACATGGCGGGGTAGACATGCACCGATGCGGCGCAGGTGCCGCCCTTGAGCGCCAGCAGTGATTCCGCGATGCCGCGCAGCCCCTTGACGACCGCGCCATAGGTTTCGGCCAGCGGCTTGGCGTAGTTGCTGCCCTGCGAGACGCAGGCCACCTTGCCGCGCAGGTCTTCCCAGCTCTTGATGCCGCTGGCCTTGGCCACCAGCGCGCCGCCGCCGATCAGGTCGTACGGCGTGGGCGCGAACGAGAGCACCTCGCTGCGCTCTTGCGTCCACTGGATGTTGGCCACCAGCAGATCGACCTTGCCGCTCTGCAGGAACTGCACGCGCGTCGAGGCGGTGACAGGCACCGTCTGTAGCTCCACGCCGAGGCGGCGGGCCAGGTCGGATGCCAGTTCGGTCTGGTAGCCGCCGGTCTTGCCGGTGGCCGGGTCGTGGGTGCCGAAAGGCGGACTGGTTCCGTCGATGCCGACGGCCAGCTTGCCGCGCTGCTTGATCTTGTCGAGCGTGGCGTCGGCGTGGGCCGGCGTGGTGAAGGCGATGGCGCTCGCAGGGATGGCGACAAGAGCGAGAAGGTGTTTCATGGTGCGGGGCCGCGTGCCGTGGACGGTAGGCGGTGGTCAGTTCTTGAACTTGGCTTGCAGCTCGGGCAGCAGCGGATTGGGCGGCGTGATGCCCAGGCGCCTTTCGGTGGCGATCAGCCAGCCGCTGCGGTGCCAGTCCTGTACCACCTTGTCCACGGCAGCGATGGTGTCGGTCTCGCCCTTGCGCGTCCAGACGACGGAGAGCGCGGGCAGGAGGTCGGTCTTGAACGGCGCGGCATAGTCGCGCCATTCGGGGTTGGTGTTGACCAGCGGGTGGATCAGCGTGCTGTCGTGAACCGAGGCCACGCAGTTGCCGCCCTTGAGGGCGAGCAGCGACTCGGACGGGCCCTTGTAGCCACGCACCTGCGCGCCGTACTCGCCGGCCAGCGGTTTGGCGAAACTGCTGCCTTGCGATACGCACACGGGCTTGCCGCGCAGGTCTTCCCAGGTGTTCAGGCCGCTGTCCTTGCGCACTGCCGCGGCGCCGCCCACGCGGTAGAACGGCGTCGGCGCATAGCCCAGGCTCTCGGCACGCTCGGGGTTGAGTTCCATCGAGGCGATCAGCAGATCGACCTTGCCCGCCTGCAGGAATTGCATCCGCGTGGCCGTCTGTACCTGCACCAGCTCGGCCTCCACGCCCAGGCCCTTGGCCAGCGCGCGCGCCAGTTCGGGGTTCCAGCCTACGAACTGCTGGGTGGCGGGGTCGATGGAGCCGAACTGGCTGCCGCTGACCGCCACGCCGATGACGACCTTGCCGCGCTGCCTGATCTTGTCGAGCGTGGCATCGGCCTGGGCGGCATGGCAGGCCAGCGCGGAAATGAGAGCGGTGCACCAGGAAGCGGAGCGGGAGAGCGGAAAACGCATGGTCGTGGTTTGTCGAAATGCAGGAACAAGCACCGATCTTGCAAGGGCGCCGGCGCCGCGGCAACGAAGCTTTTCGCGCTTGCTTATGCGGTTTGTGCCGCATGCGGCAGGCGGAACACCGCCAACTCATCGGGTGCGCACTGGGCCAGCAGGCCGGTCTCCCAAGCCAGATAGCTGCGGGCGGCGTCCAGGTTGCCGTCGTGGCGGTCGTGCACGAAGAAAAGGTAGTCGATGCGCTCGGCATCGGCGGGGCGCGCATCGCCGCTTTGCAGCGGCAGGCCGGCATCGTGCCAGTCTTGCGCCAGCGCCCAGGCGATGTGCTGGTGCCCGGCCTCGGCAAGGTCGACGGCGGCGAGCTGGGCCGTGCTCGCGTCTGGCGCCAGCAGCAGCACGGGGCGATCGGCGGCCAGCTCCAGCCGGTGCAGGCGCGGGCGGATACCCCAGGCGGCGCCCGCCGCATGCTGCTGGCGGTACTGCGCCGATGAACGCAGATCCAGCAGCTGGGGGGCATGGCACCGGAGCCAGCCGGCCAGCGCGGGCGCGCCGATGCGCGCCAGCCCGGGCGCGGCGGCCTTGGCGGCAGATGCGGCGGCCAGGCGCAGCGGTGCGTCGATGCCGTCGGCCACCGTTGCCGCCTGCCAGCCCAGCCGTGCCAGCCATGCGGCGATCACGGGTGCGCGCACCCCGTCGTCGTCGAGCAGGAGCACGCGGGCCTTGCGTGTTCCCAGTGTCTGGTCGGTGGCCTGCAGCAGCTGGCCGCCCGGCGCATGCCGGGCGCCGGGCAGCGTGCGGGCGGCAAATTCCTCGGCGCTGCGCACATCCAGCACATAGGTGGTGCGTGTGGCATCGTCAATCCATTGCTGCGCCTGTGCGTGCCGCAGCTGCGGCACGCCCGCGCCTTGCGCGAGGCGCGTGGCGGCGGCGCGTTCGCTTTCGTGCGGCTGTGCGGGGCGCGCCCGCTCGCGGCTGTCGCCATGGGCCAGCGCCAGTCCGGCGAGCGCCCAGCCCTGGGTGCCGTTTTCCAGTGCGAACACGGGGTTGGACAGGCCCAGGCCGCGCAGGATTTCCGCGCCGATGATGCTGCGCGTACGGCCCGCGCAGTGGATCACGACTGGCGTGAGCGGCTGCTGCGCCAGCGTGTACAGGTGGCGCGGCAGCTCGCCATTGGGCGCCGATAGCGCGCCGGGGATGCTCATTTTGCGATGCTCGGCCGGCGTGCGGCCATCGAGCAGTACGAAGTGCTTGCCGCGCCGCTGCCAGTCGGCCAGTTCGCCGGCGCTGATGTGCGGCGTGCCCAGCGCATGCTCGGCCAGCTCGCCGAAGGTCTTCGAGGGCAGGTTCACGCCCTGGAACAGGGTATAGCCTGCGGCGGCCCAGCCCGGCGCTCCGTCTTCCAGGATGTGCACGGCGCCATAGCCCAGCGCCTGCAGCCGCCGCGCGGCGCGCAGGGCCACGCCGTCGCTGGCGTCGAGCAGCACGATGCGCGTGCCGCGGCGCGGCACGAGCTGCAGGACCTGGGACTCCAGCTGGCTGTAGGGCAGATTGACGGCGAAGAATGGATGGCCTTCGCCAAACTGGCCGGCCTCGCGCACGTCGATCAGCGCGATCTCATCGGCATCGTTGAGCCAGTGGCGGGCAGTGGCGGCGGAAATGGTGGTGGGCATGGTATTTGAAGTCAATCCCTGGCTGCTCGCTCGGGGGTGGGTCAGTCCAGCAGCTGAATGCCAGTGTGTCCTTCGCGCTCCAGCTGTGCCACCAGGCCCAGTTCCCAGTCCAGGTATTCGACGAAGCCCGCGTCGCGCAGCTTGTGGTCGGCATGCAGGTAGGGGCTGTAGCTCTGGTCGTCGTCGCCGGTGAGCACGCCGTCGCTGCCTTGCGCCAGCGGCAGGCCTGCATTCGCCCAGGCCTGGGTGCCGCCAGCGATGGCGCGCACCTCGCGGCCCGTGCCGACCAGGGCCGAGGCCACGAGCTGTGCGAGCACGCCGTCGGGCGAGGTGAGCAGCACCGCCTGCCCGGAGGGCAGGTCGGCGACGAATTCAGCCAGCCGCTCGGGTGTGGCGAAGCGGGCGCCAGCGATGTGGCGCCGCTCATAGGCGGCGCGGCTGTCCACGTCGAACACCGCTGCCTGCCCGGCGCCGAGCAGCGTGGCGGCTTGCGGGGCCGCGAGCTGTGCAGCGGGCGCGTGCAAAGCCTGCACGCGCACCGGCTCGGGGCCGGTCACCCGCGTGGCGCGTGGCGGCGGAGCGTGGACGGCTGCCTCCCAGCCGAGCTGGGCCAGCCAGGCCGCGGTGGTCAGCGCGCGCACGCCGTCCCAGTCGGCCAGCACGATGCGGGCGCCGCGCGTGGCGGCATACTCGTCGGTGGCCTGTACCAGCTGGCCGCCCGGCGCCCAGCGCCAGCCTTCGAGGTGTCCGGCTTCGTATTCCGCGCGCGTGCGCACGTCGAACAGGTACAGCGTGCGCTCGGCGGCCTCGCCCTGCCAGCGGGCAAGCGTGGCGCCGTCGATGCGCTGCACGCCCGCGCGCCGGGCCACATGTTCGGCGCGTTCGCGCGCGGCGGCCAGCGTGGCGGGCCCGGGCTCCGGCAGCGGTGTGTGGCGGCCGTGGGCCAGCTCGCGGCCGGTCAGCAGCCAGTCCATGGTGCCGTTGCGCAGCGAGGCCACGGGGTTGGGAATACCGGCGTCGATCAGGGTTTGCGCGCCAACGATGCTGCGTGTGCGCCCGGCGCAGTTGACAACGACGAAGGTCTCGGGATCGGGCGCGAGCTCGCCGATGCGGTACACCAGCTCCGCGCCCGGCACGCTGTGCGCGAATGGCAGGCTGAAGGCGGCGAATTCCTCGGGCGTGCGGCTGTCCACGACGACGATGTTTTCGCCACGCGCGATGCGCGCCTCCAGATCATCCGAGCTGATCCAGGGCGTGTGCTTGCCATGCTCGATCACCTCGCCGAATGCCTTGCTGGGAACGTTCGTGCCGCTGAAGACCTCCAGGCCTGCGGCGGCCCAGCCCTCGGTGCCGCCAGCCAGCACCGAGACGTTGCTCCAGCCCAGCCGCACCAGCTTGTGCGCGGCGGCGTGGGCCAGCGTCTCGTCGCCATCGGTGAGCACGATGCGGGTGTTGCGGCGCGGCACCAGCCGGTCGATCAGCAGCTCCAGCCGCCACAGCGGCGCCGATGCGGCAAAGAGGATGTGGCGGCGCGCGAACACGCCGGCCTCGCGCACGTCAAGGACCGCGATTTCCTCGCCGTCCGCTAGCGCGGCCTTCAATGCCAGCGGCGTGATGCGCGCATGGCGAATGCCTGCCGGGGGGGCAAAGGTACGGAAGCTGCCGCCGTCGCGGCTCTCGAATACGACACGGCCGGACAGGCGGTCCAGGCCGAGGCCGTAGAAGTGCAGGTGCAGGCCGGGCTGCTCGCCCACCAGCTCGATGGTGTGGACCTGCTCCGGGCTCAGCACCACCGAGCTGCCGGCCGCCACGTCCACGGTGCCCGTGGGCGTGAGTGCGTCACGGGCCGGGTCGGCGGTCTTGTCGCGGCGATAGAACACGTTGCGCTCCACGCCTTGCACGCCGGCGATGATGGCCCAGGTCGTATGGTCGTGCGGCAGCACCGCTTTGCCAGGCAGTCCTGCCGAAACGTAGAGCGCATAGCGCCCGTCCGCGTTCTCGTAGAGTCGATAGACCCGGGCCGGGTCGGCGGCGCTGACCGGGAAGTGCTCGGCAGCGAAAAGCTCATGCTGCAGCCCCAGCGTCCGCAGCTCCTGCGCCACGGCCTGCAGCTGCTCGGGCGCAGCGTGCCCGGGATCGGGAAGCAGCCGCTGCGCGGTGGCGATGAAGCGCGCCACGGCGGCGGCGCGGCGGCTGGCGGTGTCGCTGCCGCTGAAGTCGATGGAGAGGTGGGTCTGGGTCATGGCTGTGTTGCGGGATTCTTGGACAGGGAGTGCGCCACGGTAGGCGCGGCGGCGCATGTAGCCAAGGAAGAAATCCGCGCATCGATATGCGTAAAGCGTCGTTGGCGGCCGCCGGGCGGCTGCCTACAGTCGGCGGCTTGTTTGTTGTGGCGGATGCCTGGCTTCCGCTTTGCCCCATGTCGAATCGAACGCTGCGCACCGTGGCCCGCGCCGTGCTGCAAGCCCTGCCCACCGTGCTGGGCGTGGTGATCCTCAATTTCCTGCTGCTGCAGCTGGTGCCGGGCGATGCGGCGGATGTGATCGCGGCCGAATCCGGCTCGGCGACGGCCGAGAGCATGGCGCAGCTGCGCAGCCATTTCGGGCTGGACGTGCCGGTGCTGCAGCAGCTGGCGAACTACCTGGGGCAGCTCGCGCATTTCAGCCTGGGCCAGTCGCCGCGCTACAACCTGCCGGTGGCCACGCTGATCGGCGAGCGCCTGGGGCACACGGTGCTGCTGATGTTTTCGTCGCTGGGCGTGGCGCTGGCCCTCGGCATTGCGCTGGGGATCGCGATGGCCAGCTGGGCCGGGCGCTGGCCTGATCGCCTGCTGTCGGTGCTGGCCCTGTTGCTGTACTCCACGCCGAGCTTCTGGCTGGGGCTGATGGCCATTGTGCTGTTCTCGGTGCACCTGGGCTGGCTGCCGCCGGGCGGTGGCGGCACGATTGGCGATACGGCCGGCGGCATGGCTGCCTGGGCCGACGCCGCCCGCCACCTGGTGCTGCCGGCCGTGGCGCTGTCGGGCTTTTATATCGCCATCTTCGCGCGGCTGACGCGCGCCGCGATGCTGGAGGTCAGCCGCCAGGATTTCGTGCGCACCGCGGTTGCCAAGGGGCTGGCGCCGGCGGCGGTGACGCTGCGCCACGTGCTGCGCAATGCGCTGATCCCGGTGAGCACCGTCGCGGGCATGCATCTGGGCGCACTGCTGGGCGGCGCGCTGGTGGTCGAGACCGTGTTCAACTGGCCGGGCCTGGGACGATTGGCGTTCGAGGCAGTGATGGCGCGCGACTACCAGGTGCTGCTGGGCATTTTGCTGCTGTCGTCGCTGCTGGTGATCGCAGCGAATCTGCTGGTCGATCTGCTGCATGCATGGTTTGATCCCCGCATCCGCAGCCACTGATTCTCCGATGGGTTTCCATGTCGCTTTCCCTACCTCTTGATCCTGCTGTCGCGGCCCGTGCCGCGGCCCCTTTGTCCGCGCGCCGCGCCGCCTGGCGGGCGCTGGTGCGCAACCCTTCGGCCCTGGCGGGCATGGCGCTGCTGCTTGCAATGGCCGTGCTCGCGCTGCTGGCGCCATGGCTCTACCCGGGCGATCCGCTGGACATGGTTGCGCCGCCGCTGCTGTGGCCGGGGCAGGGCGCGGCGTTCCCGCTGGGCAGCGATTCGATGGGCCGCGATGTGGCGGCGGGGCTCGCGCATGGCGCGCGGGTGTCGCTGCTGGTGGGGGTGGTGGCCGCCGCGGTCAGCCTGTGCATCGGCACCGTCGTCGGCGCGGCGGCCGGGTATTTCGGCGGCTGGATCGACGGCGCGCTGATGCGCCTGACGGTGCTGTTCCAGACCGTGCCGTCCTTCTTGCTGGTGGTGGTGATCGTGGCCATCGGCCAGCCTTCGCTGCCGGTGATCGTGCTGGCGATAGGCCTGGCATCGTGGCCGGTGATCGCGCGGCTGGTGCGGGCAGAGTTCCGCAGCCTGCGCGAGGCCGAGTTCGTGCTCGCTGCGCGTAGCCAGGGGTTCGGGCACCTGCGCATCATCGCGCAGGAGATGCTGCCCAACGCGCTGCCGCCGGTGATCGTCACCACATCGGTGCTGGTGGCCAGCGCCATCCTGATCGAGTCCGCGCTGTCGTTCCTGGGGTTGGGCGATCCCAACGTCGTCTCTTGGGGCAGCATGATCGGCGAAGGGCGCGAGCTGCTGCGCTCCGCCTGGTATCTCACAGCCCTGCCGGGCGCGGCCATCGTGCTGGCGGTGCTGGCGCTCAACCTGCTGGGCGATGGCCTGAACGATGCACTCAACCCGCGCCTGCGCGCCCGCTGACACCATGACGACCGAAGCATCTTCTGCCCGCGCGCCGCTGCTCGACATCCGCGGCCTGCACATCGGATTTCCCGGGGGCATAGCCGCCGTGCGCGGCCTGGATCTGCAGCTGCAGCGCGGCGAGACGCTGGCACTGGTCGGCGAGTCGGGTTGCGGCAAGTCGACGACCGCGCTGTCGCTGCTGCGCCTGCTGCCGCCCGAGGCGCGCATCCAGGGCCGGATCCTGTTCGAGGGGCAGGACATCCTGCAGCTGCCGGCGCCTGCCTTGCGCGCCCTGCGCGGGCGCGACGTGGCGATGATCTTCCAGGAGCCGATGACCTCGTTGAACCCGGTGCACACCATCGGCGCGCAGCTGGCGGAGACCCTGCGCCTGCACGAAGGACTGTCCGCCGCGGCGGCGCACACGCGCGCCATCGAGCTGCTCGAGCTGGTGCGCATCCCCGAGCCGCAGCGCCGCGTGCATGACTATCCGCACCAGCTCTCGGGCGGGCAGCGCCAGCGCGTGATGATCGCGATGGCGGTTGCCTGCCGCCCGCGCCTGCTGGTGGCCGACGAGCCGACCACCGCGCTGGACGTGACCATCCAGGCGCAGATCCTGGAGCTGCTCGATGGCTTGCGCCGCGAGCTGGACATGGGCCTGCTGCTAATCACCCACGATCTGGGGCTGGTTGCGCAATGGGCTGATCGCGTGGCGGTGATGCATGGCGGGGAAAAGGTCGAGGAGGCCGCCACGCCACAGCTGTTTGCTGCGCCGGCCCATGCCTATACCCGAGGCCTGCTCGGCGCATCGCTGCACACGGGTGGAGGCTTGAGCTACCGCGAGCGGCGCCTGCCCGAGATCCGCCACAGCGTCGATGCCGCCAGCGGCGAGCGCCGCTTCGAGCTGCGTGAGCCGCCGCTGTCCGCCGCGCTGCGGCTGCCCCGGCGCCCGGGCGAGGCGCTGTTGTCGGTGCTGGAGCTGCGCAGTGAATACGCGGGCCGCGCCGGCCCGGTACGGGCCGTCGACGGGGTGAGCTTCACGATCCAGGCCGGCGAGACCGTGGGCCTGGTGGGCGAGTCGGGCTGCGGCAAATCCACGCTGTCGCGCACGCTGCTGCGGCTGATGCAGCCTGCGGCCGGACGCATCGTGTTCGAAGGCGAGGACATTGCACTGCTGCGCGAGTCTGCGCTGCGCCCGTGGCGGCGCAAGCTGCAGATGGTGTTCCAGGACCCGTATGCATCGCTGAACCCGCGCCGCACGGTCTTCGACATTCTGGACAGCGTGCTGCGTGTGCATGGCGTGGCCGAAGGTGCCGCGCGCCGCGCGCGCATCGCCGCCATTCTGGAGCGGGTGGGCCTGCCGGCCGATGCCGCGAGCCGTTACCCGAATGCGTTTTCCGGCGGCCAGCGCCAGCGCATCGGCATTGCGCGGGCGCTGGTGGTGCGGCCGTCGCTGCTGGTGCTGGATGAGCCGGTGTCGGCGCTGGACGTGTCGGTGCAGGCGCAGATCCTGAATCTGCTGGTCGATCTGAAGCAGGAGTTCGGCCTGTCCTATCTGTTCATCTCGCACGACCTGGCCGTGGTGCGCTACATCGCCGATCGCGTATTGGTCATGCACCAGGGCCGCATCGTCGAGAGCGGCGACACCGCGGCGGTGTGGAGCCAGCCGCGGCACCCGTACACGCGCCGGCTGCTGGAAGCGGTGCCGGGCGGGCACCAGCGGCTGGCGGCCTGATTCCGTCCTATTTCTTCGGATCCACCCACACGTCTGCCAGGTTCGACTCCACGCCGTCGGCCGTCAGCGAATGGTCGTGCACGCGCTGGTTGGCGATGGTGATGTATTCGGGCTGGTATAGGTTCAGGTCGGGCACGTCGCGCGCCACGGTGTCCTGAAAGTCCTTGAACAGCTGCTTGCGGCGAGCCGGATCGTTCTCGACGGCGGCGTCTTCCAGCAGCTTGTCCACCACCGGGTTGTGATAGTGCGTGCCGTTGGAGAAAGGCACGCCCTTGATGTAGTTCTTGGACCAGTAGAGGCGCTGCACGCCCACGGTGGGGTCGAACAGGTTGCTGGCGCCGTTGGTGGTGAAGGCGAAGTCGCGGTCGGTGTAGATGCGTTTGATGAAGGCGCTGGCGTCCTGCGAGCGCACGGTGACGGCGATGCCCACGCGCGCCAGCGCGGTGCGGATGTAGTCGGCCAGGCGTTGTCCATCCGGGCCGCCGATGGGGTTTACGTCCAGCGGCACCGAAAAGCGCGCGCTGCCCTTGCGCGGATAGCCGGCTTCGTCGAGCAGCGCGTTGGCCTGCTTCACATCGAAGGCGTAGGGCGAGGGCGCCGGATCGTGGAAGGCCTTGAGGCCCGGGGCGATGGGCGAATAGCTGATCTTGCCATAGCCGTAGTGCACCACCTTGACGATGACATTGCGGTCGATGGCATGCGCCACCGCCTGGCGCACCTTGTCGTTCCTGAAGTACTCATTGTCCAGGTTGAATTCCAGCCGCGTCACGTTGTGCGAGTAGCTGTTGCCCAGGGTGCTGAAGCGCAGCGACGGCAGCTTCTTGAGCCGCTCCAGGTCGGCCAGCGGCACGGGCGTGCGGTAGCCCAGGTCGACCGTGCCGGTCTCGAAGGCCACGGCGGCCGCGGCGGCGTCGGCGATGGGGCGCACGATCAGCTGGTCGATGTAGGGCTTGGGTTTGTCCCAGTAGTCGGGGTTGCGTTCGTAGGCGATGTAGCTGCCGCGCACCCATTCCTTGAAGCGGAATGGCCCGGTGCCAATCGGCGCGTTGTTGTTGGGGTTGGCGCGGGCGTCGGTGCCGTCGTAGATG
Source organism: Comamonas sp. FG99 (assembly GCF_057808605.1). NCBI lineage: Bacteria > Pseudomonadati > Pseudomonadota > Betaproteobacteria > Burkholderiales > Comamonadaceae > Comamonas > Comamonas sp. FG99. Next base: position 54,932 of record NZ_JBMDII010000012.1, on the reverse strand, counting down.
TGCTTTGGCACGATGGGCGTCTCGGTCGCCGCCAGCGCGCGGATCAGGTAGGGCGCGGGCTTGGACAGGCGCAGCACGGCGGTGTATTTGTCCGGTGTGTCCACGGCGGTGACGTTGGCGAAGGTGTTGCGCCCGCGCGGGTGGATCTGCTTGAGCAGGTTGATCGAGTAGGCGACGTCGGCCGAGCTGAAGTCCTTGCCGTCGTGCCACTTGACGCCCTGGCGCAGCGTGAAGGTGTAGGTCAGGCCATCGGGGCTGATGCTCCACTTGGTGGCAAGCTGCGGCTGCGGATTGACGTCGTAGTCGTACTTGAGCAGGCCTTCGGTGACCTTGGCGCTGACGCTCAGGATGGATGTGGCGACGTTGCCGATAGTGACCAGCGCCGTGGGCTCGGATGGCAGCAGCAGCGTCAGCGTGCCTGCGTGCTGGGGCGGTGCGGCGTGGCCGATGCCGGCGGCCGCCAGGGCCGCGGCGGGAAGAATGCGAGAGTGGAGTTTCATATCAAAAAAGATAGCTTGGAGCGATTGCTGTCCCGTGATTTCAGACGGGTTCTATACTGGATTTATTGGTGCGAAGGCGCTGTCAGCTCTCAAAATAGAAGCGCTGCGCGGCCTCGGGGGTGATGAAGCCGGCCTGCAGGTCGCGCTGCACCAGCGCGGCGCTGCGCTGCCCGGGCTCGCCCAGGCCGGCACCGCCGGGCGTCTGCACCACCAGCACCTCGCCCGCGGGCACGAGCTGGCGGCCCTTGCCGCGCAGCACCGTGCCGCTGTGCGCCAGGTGCGCGGAGCCGGCCGCGCCGTCGCGCCCGCCCAGGGCGCCGCGCGGCGGATAGTGCACGCGGTCCCAGGTGGCTTCCAGCACCATCGGCGCACCCTGTGCGTGCTCGATGGCAATGGTCTGGCCCAGGCCGCCGCGCGCGGCACCCGCGCCGCCCGAGTCGGCGCGGTACTCCTTGCGGCGGAACAGGACCGGCGCCTGCGTTTCCAGGATTTCCAGCGATACATTGCGCACGCCGCTGGGGTAGGCCGTGGCCGAGAGGCCATCCTTGCCGGGGCGTGCGCCGGTGCCGCCGGTAGTGAAGCTGGTGATGCCGAAGCGCGGCGAGCGCGCGATCACCTCGTTGGGGCCGCCCTCGATGGGCTGGCCGCCGGTCAGGCGGATGTTCCACAGCGATGAGGCCCCTTCGGCCGGTACACGGTCGGGCCGTGCCTGGCGCAGCGCGCCGAACACCAGGTCGGGCAGCATCTGGCCGATGGCGGCGCGCGCCGCGACCGCCGCCGGCGGCAATGCGTTGACGATGCTGCCCTCGGGCGCCGTCACCCGGATCGGCGCGAGCGAGCCGGTGTTGTTGGGTACATCGGCCCCCACGAGGCAGCGGATGCCGAAGGAGGTGTAGGCGTCGGTATAGGCCTTGGGCACGTTGATGCCGCGCGCCACCGTGCCCGAGGTGCCGCCGAAGTCCACCAGGATCTGCTCGTCGGTGATGGTCACCGCGGCCTGCAGCCGTACTGGCTGGTCGTAGCCGTCCACCGTCATCTGGTTGTGCCAGGTACCCTTGGGCCAGTCGCGCAGCGCCTCGCGCATGGCCTGCGCGCTGCGCTCGATGATGTAGTCGCCCGCGGCCTCCAGGTCGGGCAGGCCGAACTCGCGCAGCAGCTGCTGCAGGCGGCGCGCGCCCACCGCGTTGCAGGCCACCAGCGCATGCAGGTCGCCTTCCACCTGCGCCGGCTCGCGCACATTGGCGCGCACGATGGCGAGGATGGATTCGTCGATCACTCCGCGCCGGGCGAAGCGCAGCAGCGGCAGGAACAGTCCCTCGTGGTAGATCTCCAGCGCGTCGGGCCCCGCGCCCAGACCGCCGATGTCCACCACATGCACGGTGGAGGCGAACAGTGCCACGATCCTGCCGCCATGGAACACCGGCGTGACCATGACCACGTCGTACAGGTGGCCTGTGCCCTTCCAGGGATCGTTGGTGATGAAGACGTCGCCATCCTGCATGGTCTGCGCCGGATAGGCGCGCAGGAAATGCAGCACCGAATCGGCCATCGAGTTCACATGGCCCGGTGTGCCGGTGACCGCCTGCGCCACCATGCGCCCGTCGGGCAGGAACACACCGGCCGAGAGATCGCCCGCCTCGCGCGTGGGGGTGCCGAAGGCAGTGCGGATCAGCGCCTGCGCCTGTTCCTCGACCACAGCCAGCAGGCGGTTCCATACCAGTTGCTGGCGAATGGCGTGGCGTGTTGCTTGGCGCGGGGCCTGGAGCTTGGAATGCGTGGGCGCGTTCATGCGGCTACCTCGTTTTCTTGCTGTGCCGCGGCCTGCGGTGCGGCGAGGGTGGTGTCGGTCAGCACCAGCGCGCCCAGGCGGCTGGTGCGCAGCTCAAAGCCGGCGATCACCTGGGTCGTGGTTTCATCTTCGACCACCAGCGCCGGTCCGGCCAGCCACTGGCCCGGCTGCAGGCTGGCGCGTTCATAGACGGGAACTTCGCGCCATGTGGCAGCTTCGGCGTCGTAGCTGCGGCGGCTGCCCGTGGGTGCGGCCCTGCCGGTGTCGGCGGGTATCTCGTCGGGCTCGGGCGCGGCGCGGCCCTGGGCCTCGACCGCCACCGACCAGCTCACCGCCTCGGCCGCGATATGCGGCAGGCTGCGGCCATAGAGCTGCGCATAGCGTTGCTCGAAGCGGGCATGCAGTATCCGCGCGGCGGCGGCATCGAAGGGCCCGTCGGGCAGTTCGACCGGGATCTCGTGGCCCTGGCCCGCATAGCGCATGTACACGACGCGCTGGCGCAGCAGCGGCGCTCCGGGTGGGGGGGGCCGCACCACGTCGTCGGCGTGCGCGCTCAACTCGTCGAGCAGCGCCTGCACGGCCGCATGGTCGGCATGGCCGATACGCTGGTGCAGGCTGCGCACCGTCTGGTACGCGACCGGTGCCCACAGAAAGCCCAGCGCCGAGCCCACGCCTGCAGAGTTGGGAATCACCAGCCGGGCGATTCCCAGCTTTCGCGCCAACAGTGCGGCATGCAGTGGAGCCGCGCCACCGAAGGCGATCAGCGTGCTTTCGTCGGCAGCTTTGCCCAGCTCGCTGGCATGCACGCGCGCGGCGTTGGCCATGTTCTCGGTCACGATCTCGACCACGGCCTGCGCGGCGGCTTCCACCTCCAGCCCGGTCTCGCCGGCCAGCGCCTGCTGCAGCGCGGTGCGGGCAAGCGCTGGATCGAGCCGTACCTTGCCCACGGCAAAGCGCCCCGGGTCTACCGTGCCCAGCGCGGCATGGGCATCGGTCACGGTGGGCTGCGTGCCGCCCAGGCCATAGGCGGCGGGGCCGGGCGCGGAGCCGGCGCTGTCCGGCCCCACCTGCACCACGCCCAGGTGGTTGACGCGGGCGATCGAACCCCCGCCCGCGCCGATTTCCACCATCTCGATCACCGGAATGCGGATGGGCAGGCCCGAGCCCTTGAGGTGCCGGTGCACGCGGCCGAACTCGAAGCTGCGGCTGATCTGCGGCTGGTAGTCGTCGATGAAGCAGATCTTGGCGGTGGTGCCGCCCATGTCGAACGACAGCGCGCGCGCCGCGCCGATCTGCTCGGCCACCTGGCGCGCCAGCACCGCACCGCCCGCCGGGCCCGATTCGACCAGGCGCACCGGCTCGGCGATGCCGGTCTGCAGCGTGGTGATGGCGCCGCCCGAAGTCATCAGGAACAGCTCGGCGCGCAGGCCGCGCGCCTGCACGCCAGCCTGCAGCCGCTCCAGATAGCCTGCCACCTGCGGCTGCACATAGGCGTTGGCGCAGATGGTCGACAGGCGTTCGTATTCGCGGATTTCAGGGCATACGTCCGAGGCCAGCGATACCCACAGGCCCGGCGCATGCTCGCGCAGCAGCTCGCGCACGCGGCGCTCGTGCACCGGATTGGCGTAACCATGCAAAAAGCAGACGGCCACGCTCTCGATGCCGTCTGCCACCAGCCGGCGCGCCAGCCCGGCCACTTGCCCCTCATCCAGCGGCGCGAGCACCTGACCGGCGGCATCCACGCGCTCCGGCAGGCCATGGCGCCAGTGGCGCGGCACCAGCGGCGCCGGCTTGTCCAGGAACACGTCGTATTGCGCGAATCGGTCTTCCAGGCCGATCTCGACCAGATCCCGGAAGCCCTCGGTAGTGATCAGCGCGGTGCGCGCGCCCTTGCGCTCGATCAGCGCATTGGTGGCCAAGGTGGTGCCCAGGATCACCAGGTCGACCTGGCTCCAGCCCAGCGCGGCCTGGCGCAGGATGTCGTCGATGCCGGCGAGCACGGCCTGCTCGGGGGCGCCGGGCGTGGTCAGGACCTTGGCGGTGTATTTGTTGGCGCCGCGCAGCAGCACGATGTCGGTGAAGGTGCCGCCCACGTCGACGGCCAGTCGGGTGCGTGGATCGGGGCTGGAGGGCTGAAGGGATGTCATGCGGTAGTGGCAGAAGCGGTGAAAACAATGCAGCGCGCCAGATTACGGAGCGGCGGCCGTTCCGTGAACAACGCTTTGCGCATGTGCATATGCGAAAAATCGCTGTGCCGCGCCGCAAAAAGCGTGCATCGATATGCGGAAAGCTTCGTTCCCTTGGCAGCCCTGTTTTTCTAGATTGGCGGGCATCTCATTTTCTTGATTGCCAGCCATGTCCCGGATACCGCGAAGAACCCTGCTGCGCGCATTTGCGCTTTCATTGACCGCCTCCTCCCTGGCCGCACCGCCTGCCTGGGCGGATGCGCCCTGGCCCAGCAAGCCCGTGCGCATCGTCGTGCCCGTGGCGGCGGGCGGCAGCGCCGACAAGCTCACCCGCACGCTGGCCGACAAGTTGGGCGCGCTGTGGGGCCAGACCGTGGTGGTGGAGAACGTGCCCGGTGCCAGCGGCACCATTGGCGCGGCCCGCGTGGCCAAGGCGGCACCCGACGGCTACACGCTGCTGCAGCAGGGCGAGGGGCTGACGCTCAACAGCCTGCTGTTCCCGCACCTGCCCTACGATCCGCAAAAAGGCTTCTCGCCCATCATCAAGGCCGTGGTCAACCCGCAGGTGCTGGTGGTCAACCCGGCCACCGGCCTGAACACGCTGCACGACTACATCGCGCGCGCCAAGGCCCGGCCCGGCAGCATCAACCTGGCGTTGCCGGGCAATGGCGGCATCGCGCACGTGGCGCATGAAATTCTCTCGCAGCAGACCGGCGCCAAGGTGAACTACATTCCCTACTCCGGTGGCGGCCCGGCCACGCTGGATGTGCTGGGCGGCCATGCCGATGCCACCTTGATCACCCTGGCCGCCGTGACCGAGCATGTGCGCACCGGCAAGCTGCGCGCACTGGCGGTGACCACGCCATACCGCTCCGATGCGCTACCCCAGGTGCCGACCATGGCCGAGGCGGGCGTGCCTGGCTTTGCGGTGGAAAGCTGGCAGGGCTACTTCGCGCCCGAGGGAACGCCGGCGGCCATCGTGCAGAAGATCAACCGCGACATCCAGACCGTGCTGCAGGCGCCAGACGTGCGCGCGCAGCTGGAGCACATCGGCTTCAAGATCGCGGGCAGCACGCCCGGCGATCTGGCGCGCAGCCTGCGGGCCGAGCGCCCGCTGTATGCGCAGGCCATCCAGTCGGCCGGGATTTCTCTGCGCTGATCCCAGGCAAACGCCCCGGGGGGCGGCGGGCTCCGCCCCCCATGGGCTATCGAATGCGTGCCCCGCTGGCTCGATCGAATACGTGCCAGCGGCTGGCATCCGGCCGCAGGTGCAGGCGCTGTCCGGGCGTGAGCTGCAGCCGCTCCTTGACTGTGGCGGTGATCTGCTGCGAGCCCAGGCGCGAGACCACGAGCGTTTCCGCGCCCGTGGGCTCCACCACTTCGAGCATCGCGGGCCAGGCCTGGTCGGCAGCGTCGGCGATCGCTACGTGCTCGGGCCGCACGCCCAGCCAGATCTCGCGCTCGTGCGGCAGGTCGGCGCCCGGCGCCGTCGGCAAGACCAGGCCATCGTCTGTCACCAATTGCAGCTGGCCATCGGCGACCCGGGTGCGCGCCGCAACCAGGTTCATCGACGGCGAGCCGATGAACTGCGCCACGAAGGCATTGCGCGGCTGGTCGTAGAGCTGCAGCGGTGTGCCCACCTGCTCGATCACGCCTTCGCGCATGACCACGATGCGGTCGGCCATGGTCATGGCCTCGATCTGGTCGTGGGTGACATAGACGGTGGTGGTGCGCAGGCGCTGGTGCAGCGCCTTGATCTCGGTGCGCATCTGCACGCGCAGCTTGGCGTCGAGATTGGACAGGGGTTCGTCAAACAAAAAGGCCTGCGGCTCGCGGATGATGGCCCGGCCCATGGCCACGCGCTGGCGCTGTCCGCCCGACAGCTGGGCGGGCAGGCGCTGCAGCAGCGCCTGCAGCCCCAGCACCTCGGCCACCTGCTGCACGCGCCGCCGTATGGCGGCGGCATCCTGGCGCTGCAGCCTGAGCGCAAAGCCCAGGTTGTCGGCCACCGTCATGTGCGGATAGAGCGCGTAGTTCTGGAACACCATCGCGATATTGCGCTCGCGCGGCGGCACGTCGTTGAGCAGGCGTTCGCCCAGGCGCAGCTCGCCGCCGCTGGCCTCCTCCAGCCCCGCCAGCATGCGCAGCAGGGTGGACTTGCCGCAGCCCGAGGGACCGACCAGGGCGACGAATTCGCCGTCGGCGATGTCCAGCGAGATGCCCTTGAGCACTTCGTGCCCGTTGAAGTGCTTGCGCACCTCGCTCAATGTGATGGAAGCCATGGTTGTCAGTCCTTGACGCCCCCGGCCGTGAGGCCGTGGACCAGGTATTTGCGCACCAGCACGGTGAACAGCAGCACGGGAAGCATGACCAGCGTGCCGGCCGCGGCGATCTTGCTCCACTCCCAGCCGTCGTACTGCAGGAAGTTGACGATGGCCACGGGTGCCGTGACCGCCTGGGTGCGCGTGAGGATGAGCGCGAAGAAGAAGTCGCTCCACGAGAAGATGAAGCACAGCACGGCCGTGGCCACCAGGCCGGGCCGGGTCAGCGGCAGGGTCACATGCCAGAAGGCGCTCCAGATGCCGCAGCCGTCGAGCCAGGCGGCCTCTTCCAGCGCGGCGGGAATGGCGTCGAAAAAGCCCTGCATCATCCAGATCACGATGGCCAGGTTGAAGGTCAGGTAGACCAGCACCAGGCCCCAGACGGTGTCCAGCAGCCCCAGCCAGCGAAAGGCCAGAAAGAAGGGAATGGTGAAGGCGATGGGCGGCGCCATGCGCGTGCACAGTATCCACAGCGCCACATGGCGCCGGTGGCGAAAGCGCCAGCGCGACAGCGCATAGGCCGCCGGCACGCCCAGCAGCAGCGACAGGCCGGTGGACAGCGTGCTCGCCAGCAGGCTGTTGCCGAAGGAGCGCGCAAAGCTGTCCTGCCACAGCCCGGCGAAGGCCTCCAGCGTGGGGCTGAAGGCCAGGCTCAGCTCCAGCGCGTCGGCGGCCGGGCGAAACGCCATCTGCACCATCCAGGCGAAGGGCAGCAGCACCGCGATGAGCAGCGCCACCGATGCCGTGCTGCGGGCATGGCGCCGTGCAAGGCGGCTCAAGGGTGGCCGCCGCGCCAGGGCTTCAACGGCCATCGCTGCCTCCTGCCCGGCCCAGCCGGCTGACCAGGGCGCTGAGCACGAAGATGATGGCCAGCATCACCACCGCGATGGCGCTGCCATAGCCCCAGTACGAGAAGTTGAAGGCCTGGATGAAGCCGTAGAAATTGGTCACCTCGGTCACCGTGCCCGGGCCGCCGTTGGTCAGCACATACAGCAGCGGGAAGGCCTTGAAGCTGTCGATCAGGCGGAACAGCGCGCAGACCACCAGGATGCGCTGCAGATAGGGCAGCACCACGTAGCGAAAGACCTGCCAGCGGCTGGCGCCGTCGATGCGCGCGGCATCGATGGGGTCGCGCGGCACCATCTGCAGCTGGGCCAGCACCATGAGCATGGTGAAGGGAAACCACTGCCAGACATCGGCTGCCACGATGGCCCACAGCGCCGTGTCCGGGTTGGCGATCAGCGAGCGCACGGGCCAACCCCACTGCTCCAGCAGCGCATGGGCCGGGCTGATGTCGGGCGTGTAGATGATCTTCCAGATCAGCGCCACCACGATGGGCGGCAGCACCATGGGAATCAGGAACAGCGTGCGCACCCCCGAGGCCACCCGGCCCGGGGTGTTCAGCAGCAGGGCCAGGCCCAGGCCCACCAGCAGTTGCAGCAGCACGCCCGCCACCGACAGCCTGGCCTGCACCCACAGCGAATGCACAAAGCGCTCGTCGTGCAGCAGCTGCGCGTAGTTGCCCAGCGGCGCATCGAAGCGGAAGCTGGCGGCCGGATCGGTCAGGCTCAGCGGCGTGAGGCTCACGGCCAGCAGCGTGAGCAGCGGCGCCAGCGTGATGCCGCCCAGCACCACCAGCGCGGGTGCCAGGCCCAGGCCATAGGCGCGCGCCGATTCGCGCCGCCATTGCCGTGGCTGCCGCAGCGGGGTTGCCGGCGCCGCCTTGCGGGGCCGGGCGATGGGCGCCTGGGCGCTGCCGGGCTGAGCGCCCGCGGCGGGCAGGGAGGCGGTGGGCGGCATCGGCAATCCCCCTCTCAGATCGCCACGCCGGCGCGGCGCAGCTCGGCAATCGAGGCGGCTTGGGCCTGCTTCATCGCCTGCTCGGGCGTGCGCTGGCCGGTCACGATCAGCTCGATGGCCTTGTTGATCTGCTGGTCCACCTGCGGATAGGCCGCGACCGTGCGGTACTTCATGTGGCCCTGGCGGCCCGACAGCTCGATGGATTGCGTGACCAGCGAGGCGATGTCGAAGCCGTTGGCGCGCTGGCGCTCGCGGTAGGCGGGCGAGTCGATGTCCGAGCGCCGCGTGGGCGAGCCATAGCCCGCCGCAATCGCGCGCTGCAGGATGGCCTTGGAAGTGGCCCAGGTGATGAACTGCCAGGCCGCATCCTTGTTCCTGCTGCCCACGGGAATCGCCCAGCCATGGATGGCCGTGCCCGGAAAGCGCCCTGCCGGCCCCTTGGGCACTTGGCCCCAGGCGGCCGATGCCGCGACCTTGCTGCTGGCCTTGTCGGCCAGCTGCGACAGGTTGATCTGGCCTTGCACGCTCAGGTGGCTGCGCCCGGCCTTGAGCGACTGCACCGCCTGGTCCGAGGTATACGAGACCACGCCGTCCGGCCCGTATTCGCGCAGCAGGCGCGAGAAGTAGTCGGCGGCGGCAATCGCCTCGGGGCTGTCGAGCGTGGGGAACAGGTCGTTCGGCGCCTTGCGGAACACATCGCCGCCGAAGGCCTGCAGGAAGGGGATGAAGGTCCAGCCGTAGTGGTTGTCGGTGACAAAGCCCGCGGCGCGCTCCTTGCGGTTCAGCGCCTTGGCGGCGGCCAGCAGATCCTGCGTGGTATCGGGGAAGGACAGGCCGGCCTGGCGCAGCAGGTCGAAGCGCGAGGCGGCGGCAATCGTCACCTCGGCCTGCCAGGGAATGCCATAGAGCCTGCCGTCGCTGCCGCGCTCGGGCGCCAGCGCGCCTTCGAGGAAGTCCTTCACGTCGAAGCCCGCGGGCGTCTTGTTGGGGTCGGCAAGAAAATCGTCCAGGGGGGTGAGCCAGCCCGAGTTGATCCAGCGGCTGGAGTAGATGAAGGTCAGGTTCACCGCGTCGAAGGCCGCGCCCTTGGTGGACAGCTCCAGGTCCGCGCGCTGGTTGTAGACCGGAAAGCCCGGCGTGTCGAAATTGACCTTGGCGCCGGTGGCCTCCTCGAACTCGCCAATCCAGGGGCGGATCAGCTTGGAGTACGGCGAGCTGTACAGCGAGGTGTTGAGCGTCACGCCCTTGAGCGGCTTGCTGAAGGCCAGCGCGGGAAAGCCCAGGCTGGCACCGGCGGCCAGGGCCGAGGCCAGCAGCCTGCGGCGCGGCACCAGCACGCCGCCTTCGAGATGGTAGGTGGTACGGGTCATGGAGGAAAGGCGGTAGTGGGGAACAAGGTGGATGGAGCGGCTCAGGCGGCAGCCTGGCTCAGGTCCACGCTGCGGCGGCCATCCACCGCGGTGGCGCGGTCGCCGCTCACGGTCACGCGGCGCACCACGCGGCGGACATCGCCGTAGTCGTTGACCGCATAGTGCTGCGTGGCGCGGTTGTCCCACAGCGCCACGTCGCCCTCGCGCCATTGCCAGCGCACGGTGTTCTCCAGCCGCGTCACGCGCTCGTGAAACAGCTGCAGCAGCGCGCTGGATTCGCTGTTGCGCAGGCCCTTGATGCGCTTGGCGAAGTGGCCCAGCAACAGCGCCTTTTCGCCGGTCTCGGGATGCACCTGCACCAGCGGCTGCTCGGCCTCGATGGTGCGGCGCGTGAAGGTCTTGCGGTAGGCGGCACGGCCGGCGAGCTCGTCGGCGCTGGCATTGCCGTGGCGGAAGTTCTCGGCATAGTCGTAGTCATTGCCGTGCACCGCCCATAGCTGCTCGGCCAGCTGCTGCAGCGGCGCGGGCAGGTGCTCGTAGCCTGCCACGGTGTTGGCCCATACCGTGTCGCCGCCCACCTCGGGCAGCGCCACCGCGCGCAGCACGCAGGCCTTGGGAAAGGCCGCCTGGAAGGTCACGTCGGTATGCCAGGAATCGGCCCGCCCGCCATGCTGCGAGTCGAGTTCGAGAAAGGCGGTGCCGCCGGGCGCGGGCACGGTGGGATGGGACTCGATCTCGCCGAACAGCCGCCCGAAGGCCTGGTGGCCCTCGTCCGTCAGATGCTGCTGGTCGCGAAAGAACAGCACGCGGTGCTTGAGCAGCGCGGCCCGGATGGCCGCGAACTGCCCCGCCGGCAGCTCGCCCGACAGCCGCACACCATGCACCACGGCGCCGATGCGGGCGGATACCGGCGTGATGCGCAGCGCCTGGGCGGCATCGTCGTCGGCACGGGTGGACAGATGGTGGGCATGGGTGACTGCATTCATGGGCTGTTCTCCGAAGATCGTGGTTGCAAGCTGGGAAGGCCATGCTAGGCAGCCGACCCGCGTCGGAGAACGAAGGTTTTCGCGTTTGGATATGCCGAAAGCAAGTATCGGCGGGCCGGGTGTGGGAAGCGCCTACCATCGGCACTTCAGGAGACAGCCATGCAAGCACCCAAGCCCGAAGCGCAAGCCTCGGCATCCGCGCTGATCGACCGGCGCATCGCCGAGCTGGCCGACTGGCGCGGCGCCACCTTGCGCCGCATGCGCGAGCTCATCCACCAGGCCGAGCCGCAGGTGGTGCAAGCGTGGAAATGGCGTGGCACGCCGGTCTGGTCGCACGGCGGCATCCTGTGCACCGGCGAAACCTACAAGGCGGTGGTGAAGCTGACCTTCGCCAAGGGCGCGGCGCTGGCCGATCCGGCCGGGCTCTTCAATGCCAGCCTCGACGGCAACACCCGGCGCGCGATCGACATCCGCGAGGGCGAGGAGGTCGATGCGCAGGCGTTCCAGGCCCTGGTGCGGGCGGCGGTGGCATTGAATGCGGCCGCCAGGGCCGCCAAGGCCTAGTTCAGAACAGCACCCGGCAGCGGATCGTGCCCGGCACCTGCGCCAGCTTTTCCAGCGCCAGCGCCGACGACTGCGCATCCAGATCGATCACCACATAGCCCACCTTCTCGTCGGTGCGCAGGTACTGGCCGGCGATGTTGATGCCGTTGTCGGCGAACACCAGGTTGATCGCCGACAGCACGCCCGGCACGTTGTGGTGCACATGCAGGATGCGGTTCTGGCCGGGGTGCGCGGGCAGCGCCACCTCGGGGAAATTCACGGCCGAGGTGGTGGTGCCGTTGTCGCTGTACTTGACCAGCTTCTCCGCCACCTCCAGGCCGATGTTGGCCTGCGCCTCCATGGTGGAGCCGCCGATGTGCGGCGTGAGGATCACGTTGTCCATGCCGCGCAGCGGCGAGACGAACTCGTCCTTGTTGCTCTTGGGCTCGGTGGGGAAGACGTCGACCGCCGCGCCCAGCAGGCGCTTGGCCGCCAGCGCCTCGGCCAGCGCGTCGATCTGCACCACGGTGCCGCGCGAGGCATTGATGAGGATGCTGCCCGGCTTCATCGCTGCCAGCTCGTCGGCGCCGATCATCCACTGCGTGGAAGGCAGCTCGGGCACGTGCAGGGTCACGATGTCGGCCTGGGCGAGCAGATCCTTCAGGTTCGCGGCCTGGCGCGCATTGCCCAGCGGCAGCTTGGTGACCACGTCGTGGAACAGCACCTGCATGCCCAGCGCCTCGGCCAGCACCGACAGCTGGGTGCCGATGGAGCCGTAGCCGACGATGCCCAGCGTCTTGCCGCGGATCTCGTAGGCGCCGTCGGCTCTCTTGAGCCAGCCGCCGCGGTGCGCCACCGCGTTCTTCTGCGGAATGCCGCGCAGCAGCAAGATGGCCTCGGCCAGCACCAGCTCGGCCACCGAGCGGGTGTTGGAGTAGGGGGCGTTGAAGACGACGATGCCGCGCTCGCGCGCGGCGTCCAGGTCCACCTGGTTGGTGCCTATGCAAAAGCAACCCACGGCCACCAGCTTGTGGGCGGCGGCAAACACATCGGCGGTGAGCTGGGTGCGCGAGCGGATGCCGACGAAATGCGCATCGGCGATCCTGCGCTTGAGCTCGTCGCCCTCCAGCGCGCCGGCGAGGGCTTCCACATTGGTGTAGCCCGCATCCCGCAGCACCTGCAGCGCAGACGGGTGGATGCCTTCGAGCAGCAGGAACTTGATCTTCGATTTATCGAGCGAGGTCTTGGCCATAGAGGGTCTCAGGGTCTTGGAATGCATTGGGTTGCGGGCGATCATGGCCCAGAATGGATGCCACTAGTGTTTATCAGGTTGACACACGGATTCTGGCAGCGTGGTACAACCTGGCGGGTGTTTTTTGACGAAAGCCCTGGCATGACCGAGCACCCCACCCCGAGTTTGTTTGATGCCGTGCAGGTTGGCGACCTGCAGCTGCGCAACCGTATCGCCATGGCGCCGCTGACGCGCAACCGTTCGCCCGAGGCGACGCCGCAGCCGATGGCGGCCACCTACTATGCGCAGCGCGCATCGGCGGGGCTGCTGATCTCCGAAGGCACCGCGATCTGCCCCGAGGGCCAGGGCTATTCGGACGTGCCGGGCCTGTACGGCACCGGCCAGCTCGACGGCTGGCGGCAGGTGACCGACGCGGTGCACGCGCACGGCGGCCGCATCGCCTGCCAGCTGTGGCATGTGGGGCGCGTGTCGCATGTGAGCCTGCAGCCGGGCGGCGCCGCGCCGGTGGCGCCTTCGGCCATCGCGGCCCAGGCCAAGACCTATGTGATCGACCGTGGCACCGGACAGGGAGGCTTTTTGCCGACCTCCGCGCCGCGCGCGCTGCACGCGGGCGAGCTGCCCGGCGTGGTCCACGCCTTTGCGGTGGCGGCACGCAATGCGGTGGAAACCGCGGGCTTCGACGGCGTGGAAATCCATGCGGCCAACGGCTACCTGCTGGACCAGTTCATGAAGGACGGCGCCAACCAGCGCAGCGACGACTACGGCGGCTCCATCGCCAACCGCGCGCGGCTGACGCTGGAGGTGGCGCGCGCGGTGGCCGACGCGGTGGGCCATGGCAAGGTAGGCATACGCCTGTCGCCCGTCACTCCGGCCAACGGCGTGAGCGACAGCGATCCGCAGCCGCTGTTCGAGCATGTGGTGCGGCAGCTGGCGCCGCTGGGCCTGGCCTATGTGCATGTGATCGAGGGCGCCACCGGCGGCCCGCGCGAGGTCGAGGGCCGGCCGTTCGACTTCGCCGCGCTCAAGCACGCCTACCGGCAGGCGGGCGGGCGCGGCGCCTGGATGGTGAACAATGGTTACACCCGCGCGCTGGCGCAGCAGGCCGTGGCCAGCGGCTATGCCGACATGGTGGCCTTCGGCCGGCCCTTCATCTCCAACCCCGACCTGGTCGAGCGGCTGCGCCGCGATGCGCCGCTGGCCAAGCCCGACTCCGCCACCTTCTACGGCGGCGGCGAGGCGGGCTATGTCGACTACCCCGCGCTGCAGCCGGCCTGATACCGATTCGCCTTCAAAGCGATAACTGCGTTGCTTCGCCTTGCCGTATGCCCATACTGTCTGCGGCTTCGCGCCTGACTCTCGCTTCGAATGCAAACCGGTATGCGTTTAGCCATGCAGGTCGCCATGGCCGCGGCGGGACGATTTGCTACAGTCGCGGCTATGTCGAAACACTTGTTGATCCGGGCCTGGCTGCTGGCCGCGGCCCCGATGGCGCTGTCGGCCTGCTCGCTGTGGCCCGCCAAGAAGGCCGCCGAAGCCCCGCTGCCAACGCAGGCCGCCGCCAAAAGCACCCCCGCCGCCAACAGCGCCGCGCCTGCCGATGCCGGCAAGGCCGGGGCAGCGCGCATCGGCGCGGGCGAGCTGCAGGGCGTGTGGGAATGCAGCTTCCAGATCCGCATGGGCGAGGATGTGGCCAACTTCACCTACACCGACCAGTTCCAAGGCGACGGCAGCTTGCGCTCGCAGGCCTACCTGGTCTACGACATGCCCAGCACCCGCCAGCAATACGCCTATGTGCTGCAGGGCAGCGGGCACTGGCGCATGGAGGGCGACACCATCACCCTGATCGTGCCCGAGGTGGTGCGGCAGGACCGCTCCAAGCAGAAGAACCCCGAGCTGCTCAAGGACAAGGACCTGGTGCCCGAAGACCTGAGCGACACCTGGACGGTGCAGGCGGTGCAGGGCAGCAAGATGCGGGTGCTGGTGGGCAGCCTGGCCGACGAGATGCTGTGCGAGAAAGAATAGCGCTATCCCCAGCGTTCGCCTGATTGACAGGCCCCGGCTTTGGTCCTACAACAGCTGCATACCCGCAGCGCAGTGCGGGCAGGAGTCGCCATGACGGACGTTCACAGGATCAATCTCGACAAGCTGCGCAATATCGTGCAAAAGTTCCAGCACCGCGATTTCACCGCCGCGCAGGTGGCGGCCGACTACTGGGACAGCGCCAAGGGAGACGAGTTCGGCGGCCTCGTCACCACCAGCCGCCACATCCAGTTCGAGCAATTGCTGCTGCGCAATGCGGCGCTGCTGGGCATACAGCCCGTGCCGGGCGATGCCAGCCAGGCGCCGCAGCGCTGGCATGTGGCCTGATTGGCGCTGATAAAGTACCTGCCGACGCTGTTTCCACAGGCCATTCGGGTACTTTTGATGCATGCAACCCCTGGCGCGCCGGCCATTCGCCTGCGCGATTTTGCCGACGCCGACCTGCCCGTCCTGGCGCAGGCATTCACCGACCCGCGCGTGACCGCGTACTACGGGCTGGGCACCGAGGCCGGCACGCCGCAGGCCATCGCCCGCGAGCAACTGGACTGGCTGCGCGAGCTGCAGGCGCAGGGCGAGGGCTGGTGGCAGGCCGTCGTGGCGGCTGGCGACGGCGCCCTGGTGGGCGGCATAGGCGCCTATGACCGCGACGACGACGGCGACAGCGCCGACCTGGGGTTCTGGCTGCTGCCGGCGTACTGGGGGCGGGGCGCCATGCGCCAGGCGCTGCGGCGGTTCGCGCCGCTGGTGTTTGCGCGGCTGCGCCTGCACAGCCTGGTGGCCTATGCGGAGCCGGCCAACGAGGCATCGCAGCGGGTGCTGCTGGCCGGCGGCTTCCAATACGAAGGGCTGCTGCGCGAATGCACGCGCCGGGGCGCGCGCTACGTATCGCTCAAGCGCTATTCGCTGCTGCGCGGCGAGCTGCCGGCGCCGTGATCAGGCCTGGGGCGAGCGCTGCCGCACATGGCAGCCCTGCACATGGTCGTTCACCATGCCCATGGCCTGCATGAAGGCGTAGACCGTGGTGGGCCCGACGAAGCTGAAGCCGCGCTTTTTCAGGTCCTTGGACATCGCGACCGCCTCGGCCGAGGTCGTCATCGCGCGCAATGCCGCCCAGGTGAGCAGCCGGGGGCGGCTTTCGGGGGCGGGCGCAAAGCGCCAGACATAGGCGTCGAAACTGCCGAACTCCTGCTGCAGCTCCAGCACGCGCCGCGCATTGTTGATGGTGGATTCGATCTTGCCGCGGTGGCGCACGATGCCGGCGTCGGCCAGCAGGCGCTGCACGTCGGCCGCGCCGAAACGGGCCACCTGCGCCGGATCGAAGCCGGCAAAGCCGGCGCGAAAGGCCTCGCGCTTGTTCAGGATGGTGAGCCACGACAGCCCGGCCTGGAAGCCTTCGAGGCAGATCTTCTCGAACAGCCGCCGGTCGTCGTGCACCGCAAAGCCCCATTCCTCGTCGTGGTAACGCTGGTACAGCGGGGTGGCCGAGCACCAGGCGCAGCGCAGCGCGCCGTCGCTGCCGGCGAACAAGCCTTCGGGCGGGGTGGTCGTGGCCATGCCGGACACCGTGGCTAGACGCCGTAGCGCTCGCGGTAGGCCTGCACCCGCGCATGGTGCTCGCTGGCCGCGCCGGCGCCCAGGTAGCGCAGCAGGTCTTCGAGCCTGGCGATGGTGCAGACCTGCATGCCCAGCTGGTCGCGCACGTACTGCACCGCGCTGTAGGGCACGTCCTGGCCATGCTCGGTGGCCTTTTCCTGCCGGTCGAGCGCGATCGCCATCGCATGCGGCGTGGCGCCGGCGGCCTTGATCAGCGCGATCGACTCGCGCGCCGCGGTGCCGGCGGACATCACATCGTCGATGATCAGCACCCGGCCCCGGATCGGCGCGCCCACCAGCGTGCCGCCCTCGCCGTGGTCCTTGGCTTCCTTGCGGTTGTAGGCGAAGGGCACGTTCTTGCCCAGGCGCGCGAGCTCGACCGCCACCGTGGCCGCCAGCGGGATGCCCTTGTAGGCCGGGCCGAAGACCATGTCGAACTCGATGCCGCTGGCCGTGATCGCGTTGGCATAGAAGGCCGCCAGCCGGCCCATCTTGGCGCCGTCGTCGAACAGCCCGGCGTTGAAGAAATACGGGCTCATGCGCCCGGCTTTGGTTTTGAATTCTCCAAACCGCAAGACGCCCGATTCCACCGCAAAACGCACGAACGCCTGCGCCAGCTCGCCGGCATCGCCCGACTGTGGGAGACTATCCACCATGACCCAATCCTTGTTCAAATTAACCAGCCTCAACCTCAATGGCATCCGCTCGGCGGCCAACAAAGGAGTGATTCCCTGGGTCGAGGCGACCCGGCCCGATTGTATTTGCGTACAGGAAATCAAGGCGCAGCACGCGGACATGCAAGGCAAGTTCGAGCAGATCGGCGGCATGCACGGCTACTTCCAGTTCGCCGAGAAAAAAGGCTATTCCGGCGTGGGCGTGTACAGCCGCCACGAGCCCAGCGACGTGATCACCGGTTTTTCGCCCGGCGAATTCGACGCCGAGGGCCGCTACGTGGAGCTGCGCTTCGACAAGCCGGGGCGCAAGCTCTCCATCATCAGCTGCTACTTCCCGAGCGGCAGCTCGGGCGAGGACCGGCAGCTGGCCAAGTACCGCTTTCTGGCCGAGCTGCACCCGCTGCTGATGCGCCTCAAGGGCGAGCGCGAATTCATCCTCTGCGGCGACGTGAACATCGCGCACCAGAACGCCGACCTGAAGAACTGGCGCAGCAACCAGAAGAACAGCGGCTTCCTGCCCGAGGAGCGCGCCTGGATGACCCGGGTGCTGGAAAAGGAAGCCGAGGCCGGCGGCCTGGTGGACGTGTACCGCCTGCTGCAGCCCGACACCACCGACGCCTGCTACACCTGGTGGAGCAACCGCGGCCAGGCCTATGCGAACAACGTGGGGTGGCGCCTGGACTACCACCTGGCCACGCCGGCCACCGCGCTGCTGGCGCGCGCCGAGCATATCTACAAGCAGCAGAAGTTCTCGGACCACGCGCCGATCACGATTGACTACGAGCTGGCGCTGTAGGCTGCGAAAGCCGTGGCCGCCGGCCCATGCTTCTTCAATCCACCAGCGCCGAATACACCAGCTGCCGCAGCTGGGTGCGCAGCGGGTAGGTGCTCGACGGCAGCAGCTGGGTCATGAAGATGCAGGTGATCTGCTCCGCCGGGTCGACCCAGAACGCGGTGCTGGCCGCGCCACCCCAGGCATATTCGCCCTTGGAGCCCAGGGTGCCGGCGGCCATCGGGTCCTGCAGCACCGAAAAACCCAGGCCGAAGCCCTGGCCGTCGAAGCCCACCTCGGCGAACAGCGGAATGCCGAACTGCCTCAGGTCCTGCCCGCCGGGCAGGGAGTTGGTGGTCATGTAGCGCAGCGTGCGGCTGCCCAGCAGGCGCTGGCCTCCCCACTCGCCGCCGCGCAGCAGCATTTGCGTGAAGCGGTGGTAGTCGGCGGTTGTGGACACCAGCCCGCCGCCGCCCGAGAGAAAGCCGGCCTCGCCGCGCGCCAGCGGATCCTCGAAGCGCGTGGCCCGGCCCTGCTCGCCGGGCACATAGAGCGCGGCCAGGCGCCCGCCCAAGCGCTTGCCTTGGTCGCCGTGCAGCCGCAAGGCCGTGTCCTTCATGCCCAGCGGGGCGAAGATGCGCTCGTGGAAGAACTGCTCCAGGTTCTGGCCCGAGATCACCTCCACCAGGTGGCCCAGCACGTCGGTGGCCACCGAGTAGTTCCAGCGCGTGCCCGGGTCGAAGCGCAGCGGCAGCCGGGCCCAGTCCTGAACGCATTGCGCCAGCGTATGGCCCTTGGGCGCGCCCCATTCGTAGCCCGCGTTGCGGTACATCTCGTCCTGCACGTGGACATGGTGAAAGCCGTAGGTCAGGCCCGAGGTGTGGTTGAGCAGGTGCACGATGCGCATCGGCCCGGTGGCCGGCCGCAGCGCCGGCTTGAGCGCCGTGCCGCCGGTGAGCACCTGCATCTGCGCGAACGCGGGCAGGTATTTGGCCACTGGATCGGTCAGCTCGAAGCGCCCCTCTTCGTACAGCATCATGGCCGCCACCGTGGTGATGGGCTTGGTCATCGAGTAGATGCGGAACACCGTGTCGTCCTCGACCGGCAGCTGGTTCTCCACATCGCGCCAGCCATAGTTCTCGCGGTAGGCGATCTCGCCATGGCGGCAGACTTGCACCTGCCAGCCCGGCAGGCGCCCGTCGTCGACATAGGCGGCAAAGTGGCGGCCGATGCGGGCCAGGCGCGCGGGATCGAAACCAAGCTGGGTCATGGGGGAACTCGCCAAGATTGCTGCAATGCAGGCATCGTAGCCCATGCCTACGGCAAAAAGTGTCGCGCAATTTGTCGCGAAAGTAGGTTACGCGACAAAATTGTGTCGCGTAACGAGCCGCCGCTGGGCAGACCATGGCGGGGGCTTGCCGCCATGTGGCAAAGCGGTGCTTTACCGAAGAGCGGGAGCGCGCATTCCTGGCCTGCCTCAGCCAACCACCCGCTTGCCGCCCACCATTCCCTGTCCCGTCACCTCGCCTTCGGCGATCAGGTCGCCGCACACGAATCCATGCACCTGGGCCTTGCCGCCTGGCTTGCAGACCAGGTTTGCGCTCACCATGCCTTTGAGGATGAGCTCGCCGCCGGCCTCGACCGTGACCGAGCCGGTGTACAGGCCGCGCATCTCCACGCGCTCGGTGATCCGGACATCGCCGACTACCATTCCGTTTTCGACTCTCATGGGCTGCTCCTGCGGGGGGGCGCTGGGGCGGCGCTCTGGTTAGGATTTAAAAATATAGCGGCCAGCGCCTGCCAATCGCTGAATTCGAAGTGTTTTTACCCTGAATTCACCATCAGGCAAGCGCCAGCCGCTATGGTTTTGAGGATGCCGGCTCAGCCCCTGAGCACCGAGAGCACCTCGTCCAGCATTTTCTTGGCGTCGCCGAACAGCATGCGGTTGTTGTCCTTGTAGAACAGCGGGTTGTCCACGCCCGCGTAGCCCGAGGCCATCGAACGCTTCATCACGATGGAGTGCTTGGCCTTCCACACTTCCAGCACCGGCATGCCGGCGATGGGGCTGTCGGGGTCGTCCAGCGCGCTGGGGTTCACGATGTCGTTGGCGCCGATCACCATCGCCACGTCGGCGTCGGGGAAGTCCTCGTTGATCTCGTCCATCTCCATCACGATGTCGTAGGGCACCTTGGCCTCGGCCAGCAGCACGTTCATGTGGCCCGGCATGCGCCCGGCCACCGGGTGGATGGCGAAGCGCACATCCACGCCCTTCTCGCGCAGGGCCTTGGTGATCTCGTAGACCGTGTGCTGGGCCTGGGCCACGGCCATGCCGTAGCCGGGCACGATGATCACGCTCTTGGCCTCGCGCAGCATCTCGGCGGTCTCGGCCGCGCTCACCGGCACGGCCTCGCCCTGGGGTTCTGCAGCCGCGCCGCCGCCGGCCGCCTTCTTGGGCGCGCCCGAGCCGAAGCCGCCGGCGATCACGCTGATGAAGTTGCGGTTCATCGCCTGGCACATGATGTACGACAGGATCGCGCCCGACGAGCCCACCAGCGCGCCGGTGACGATCAAGAGGTCGTTGTTCAGCATGAAGCCGGTGGCCGCGGCCGCCCAGCCCGAGTAGCTGTTGAGCATGGAGACCACCACCGGCATGTCCGCGCCGCCAATCGCCATCACCATGTGCACGCCGAACAGCAGCGCGATCACGGTCATCACGATCAGCGGCGTCATGCCGGCCTGCACGTCATGGGCGTTCAGGAACTGCTTGCCGAACCAGATCACCACCAAGAGCGCGGCCAGGTTGAGCCAATGGCGCCCGGGCAGCAAGAGCGGCTTGCCGCCGATGCGGCCGTTGAGCTTGCCGAAGGCGATCAGCGAGCCGCTGAAGGTGACCGCGCCGATCAGGATGCCGACGTAGATCTCCACCTCGTGGATGGCTTTTTCGGCGCCGCTGAACTGCACCGAGGTGTCGACGTAGCTGGCAAAGCCCACCAGGCAGGCGGCCAGGCCCACCAGGCTGTGCATCAGCGCGACCAGCTCGGGCATCTGGGTCATCTTGACGATCTTGGCTGCATACAGGCCAATGCCGCCGCCGATCACCAGCGCGGCGACGATCCAGGCGATGCCGGACGGGCTCACGCGCGGGCCGAACACGGTGGCCAGCACGGCCAGCGCCATGCCGATCATGCCGAACAGGTTGCCGCGGCGCGAGGTTTCCGGGTTGGACAAGCCACCCAGGCTGAGGATGAAAAGAATGGCCGCGCCCAGGTAGGCGACGGTAGCGAGGGATTGGGACATGTTCGTCTTCTTTCTTGTTGTCGTTATTTACTTGCGGAACATGGCCAGCATGCGGCGCGTGACGGCAAAGCCGCCGAACATGTTGACGGCCGTGAGCACCAGGGCGGCGAATGCCAGCCACATGATGAGCCCATCGGGCCGTCCGTTCGCTCCCGCCTCGGGTGGCGCGATCTGCACCAGCGCGCCGATGGCGATGATGCTGGAGATGGCGTTGGTCACGCTCATCAGCGGCGTGTGCAGCGCGGGCGTCACGTTCCACACCACCATGTAGCCGATGAAGCAGGCCAGCACGAAGACCGTGAAGTGGCCCAGGAAGGCCGCGGGCGCATAGGCGCCGATCAGCGCGAACA
Source organism: Comamonas sp. FG99 (assembly GCF_057808605.1). Classification (NCBI taxonomy): domain Bacteria; kingdom Pseudomonadati; phylum Pseudomonadota; class Betaproteobacteria; order Burkholderiales; family Comamonadaceae; genus Comamonas; species Comamonas sp. FG99. The sequence continues at coordinate 33,459 of NZ_JBMDII010000012.1, read as the reverse complement.
GCACGGCCGCCACCGCGAAGACGATGACCAGCGACTTGACCGCCATGGGCGCGCCGGCGCCATGGCCGTGGCCGCTCTTCTTCTCGGCCACCGGTGCGGCGGCCGCCTTGGGTGCGGGCACGGGCGCCTGCTTGAGCGGCGGTGCGGGCCAGGTGATCTCGCCATCCTTGATGACGGTGAGGCCGCGGATCGCGTCGTCCTCCATGTTCACGACCGCCACGCCGTCCTTGGCCTTGCACAGCTCCTCGGTCAGGCGCAGCAGGTTGGTGGCGTACAGCGTGGACGACTGCTTGGCCAGGCGCGAGGCCAGATCGGTGTAGCCGATGATGGTCACGCCATGGCGCACCACGGCCTCGCCGGGCACGGTCAGCTCGCAGTTGCCGCCTTGCTCGGCGGCCATGTCCACGATCACGCTGCCGGGCTTCATGCTCTGCACCATCTCGGCGGTAATGAGCTTCGGCGCCGGCTTGCCGGGGATCAGCGCGGTGGTGATGATGATGTCGGCATCCTTGGCCTGCGCGGCATACATCTGGCGCTGCGCGGCCTGGAAGCCCTCGCTCATGACCTTGGCGTAGCCGCCGCCGCCCGAGCCGTCCTCTTCGTAATCGACCTTGACGAACTCGCCGCCCAGCGACTTGACCTGGTCGGCCACCTCGGCGCGCGTGTCGTTGGCGCGCACGATGGCGCCCAGGTTGGCCGCGGTGCCGATGGCGGCCAGGCCTGCCACGCCGGCGCCGGCGATGAAGACCTTGGCGGGAGGAACCTTGCCCGCGGCCGTGATCTGGCCGTTGAAGTAGCGGCCAAAGGCATTGGCCGCCTCGATCACGGCGCGGTAGCCGGAGACGCCGGCGGTGGAAGTGAGCGCATCCATCTTCTGCGCGCGCGAGAGCGTGCGCGGCAGGCAGTCGATGGCCAGCACCGTGGTCTTCTTGGCGGCCAGCTGCTGCATCAGCCCGGGGTTTTGCGCGGGCCAGATGAAGTCGATCAGTGTGCCGCCTTCGCGCATCAGGCCGACTTCGGCCTCGCTTGGCGGGCGCACCTTGAACACGATGTCGGATGCGGCCCACAGCGACGCGGCATCGGGCAGGATTTGTGCGCCGGCGGCGCGGTAGGCGTCGTCGCTGAAGTTGGCGGCCTCGCCGGCGCCGGCTTCAATCGCGACCTGAAAGCCCAGCTTGATGAGCTTTTCCACCACGTCGGGCACGGTGGCGACCCGCTTTTCCAGCGGGAAGGTCTCGCGCGGAATGCCTATGCGTTGGGCGGCGCTGCGCTGGGCAGCGCCGGGCGGGGCGTTGCCTGGCGGCACCGCTGGGGTGGATTGTGTCTGCATGAAGGATCTCTCCTGGAGTTTGGTAATCGTTATGCCAGGCGCGCCGCATCCCCTGGGCCGCGCGCGCCTGCGTGTTGGGCAGACTTGTAGCATAGGCGCATGGCGCGGGCCATAGGGAAAACGTCGGCGCGAGTCGCCTATATGCGACAAACCGCCGCGGGGGCCTTCAGGCCCGCGCGGCGGTTTGCAGGAAACGGCTGGCGCCGCAGCCAGGTTTTACTGCATGAACCAGCCGTGGCTGACCACCAGCGACTGGCCGGTCAGCGCATTGGTGGGGAAGGCGGCGAACAGCAGCGCCACCCGGGCGACGTCGTCGGTGGTGGTGAATTCGCCGTCCACCGTCTCCTTGAGCATCACGTTCTTGATCACCTCGTCTTCCGTGATGCCCAGCGTCTTCGCCTGCTCGGGGATCTGCTTGTCCACCAGCGGCGTGCGCACGAAGCCGGGGCAGATCACATTGGCGCGCACGCCGTGCTTGGCGCCTTCCTTCGCCACGGTCTTGGCCAGCCCGATGAGGCCGTGCTTGGCGGTCACGTAGGGCGCCTTGAGCAGCGAGGCCTCCTTGGAGTGCACCGAGCCCATGTAGATCACGCTGCCGCCGCGGCCTTGCGCGTACATGTGCTTGAGGCAGGCGCGGGTGGTGAGGAAGGCGCCATCCAGGTGGATGGCGAGCATCTTCTTCCAGTCGGCGAAGCTGAATTCCTCGACCGGGTGCACGATCTGTATGCCCGCGTTGCTGACCAGGATGTCGATGCCGCCAAAGGCGCGGACCGCCTCTTCGACCGAGGCGTTCACCTGGGCTTCGTCGGTCACGTCCACCGCCACGCCGATGGCTTCGGCGCCGGTGGCCTTGAGTTCGGCCGCGGCGGCGTCCGCCGCCTCCTTGTTGAGGTCGGCGATCACGATCTTCGCGCCCTCCTGGGCGTAGACGATGGCGATCTCCTTGCCGATGCCGCTGGCCGCGCCGGTGATGTAGGCGACTTTGTCCTTGAGTTGCATGGGGTAGTCCTTTCGTTGTGCGGGGTTGGTCTGTTTCAGGCGAGATAGTCGTGCTCGACGCTGCCCAGCGCCAGCGTCATGTCGGCGATGTAGTGCACCGCCGATTCGACCTTCAGCACCGGCAGCTGCGCCACCGGCGCGAGCGCATGCGGATGCAGCTCCAGCGTGGCCGGCGCCGACCACGCGCCCTTGAGCTGCACGTCCACCATGTGGTAGCGCACGAGCTCGCAGATGCGGGGGCTGCCGTCCACATGCGGGATGATCTTGAGCAGGAAATTGGGTTGCGCGATGCCCGCCAGGATGGCGCCGGGCTCCAGCGTGCGGTGCTTGAAGCCCATGGTAGCGGTGGCCACCCGCACCTTGCCGTAGTCCAAGGTGCCGATGATGGTGTCGGTCTCGTACGCGAGTTGCGGCGACGCGAGCTTCTTCGGAAAGCCCCACAGCTCCCGGCCGCCGGCGATGGGCGGGTGGTCGTTGAGGTACATGGCGTGCACGTAGGCGCCCTGTTCGGTGCCGCGGGCGCTGCGCAGCTGCACCGGTATCACCTGGCCCGATTCGGTGTAGTCGCCGAAGCCGGTGGAGTCGGGCATGCGGATGAATTCATATTTGACCAGCGGCTCGGTGATCTCCAGCGGCTCGGGCACCACCGCGCGCAGCGCGTCCGGGTCGGTGCGGTAGGTGATCACCACGAACTCCCGGTTGACGAAGCGGTAGGGGCCCGGCGGGAATGCCGGGCTGGTGAATGGCATGGCAAAGGCGTTCTGGCGGAGTTCGGCTGCATTCATGGCAAAGCGGTGTGGGTTGAAGATGAGGGAAATCCCTGGCTCCATAGCCTGCGCCCGCCGGCTTAGACGAAACTGAAGCGGGCGCTGCACAGCGGTGTCAGCCGGGCCGGCCGCTCTCGGCCGCATGGGGGTGGCGCACCTGCGGCGCCTGCGGCTCGGCCAGGTCGTAGGTGGTCACGCCGCTGGGCTCGGCCTGGCGGCGCAGCCATTCGGGGTGGGCCAGCGTGGTGCGCATGTCGCGCATGCCGCTTTCCCAATGCTCCTCGACCGCGACGCGCGAGAACTCGTAGTCCTTCGAGTCCAGCTCGTAGGGCTTGTGGCGGTAGATCAGGTGGACGATGTCGATCGGCGCGCTGTGCAGGCGCTCGCGCAGCGCGGCCACTTCGGGCGCATTGCGCAGCCGCGGCGGCAGCTTCTGCAGCAGCGCGGCCAGGTCCTGCTGCAGGTTGACGCCGGCGGCCAGCACGTCGGTGTTCAGCCGGGTGCGGCTGGAGTACTGGATGTCCTTTTGCCGTGCCGCCACCTCGGCCAGCGTGCGCGGCAGCGCGCCGCGCGCGCTGAACAGGTCGACCTGCAGCACCAGCAGGCGGCGCAGGCGCTGGTGCTCGTCCAGCAGATACTGCAGCGGCGTGTTGGAGACGATGCCGCCGTCCCAATAGTCCTCGCCGTCGATCTGCACTGGCGGAAACCCCGGCGGCAGCGCCCCGCTGGCCATGATGTGCTCGGCGCGGATGGTGTCGCTGCGGCTGTCGAAGTACACCGAGTTGCCGCTTCTCACATTCACCGCGCCCACCGACAGGCGGACCTCGCCATGGTTGATGCGGTCGAAATCGACCAGGCGCTCCAGCGTCGCCTTGAGCGGGCTGGTGTCGTAGTAGCTCTGCACCGGCGCGGCCGGCCCCAGCAGCAGCGCCAGCGGCGAGCGCGGCTCGAAGAAGCCGGGAATGCCGCCCAGCACCGCGGCGGCCGCGCTCCACTGGCCGAGCAGGCTGCGCTCGCCGGCCCAGGCCGGCAGCATCTGCCCCGGCCCGGACGAGACCGACTGCCAGAACGCGCGCAGCTGCTGCACCCGCCGCTCGGGCGCGTTGCCCGCGATCAGCGCTGCATTGATCGCGCCGATCGACACGCCGGCCACCCAGTCCAGGTCCTGGTGCTGCTCGCTCAGCGCCTCGTACACCCCGGCCTGGTAGGCGCCCAGCGCACCGCCGCCCTGCAGCACCAGTGCTTTGACGGCTTTGTTGACGGCCTGGTCCGGGGGGCGGGTGGCTGGAGCGGGCGCGGTGCGTGGGCGGGGGCTGCGGGGCATGGCGGATAGATTTCGGCAATGAACAGGGCGGCCATCTTCGCATTTCCCGCAGTGGCGTGTGGCGGGCGCGGGCTGGGGGCTTGCCGCTACACTGCGTGGTTGGCTTTCTTTCCCACGCTGTCATGCTGCAATACCACACCGTTCCCGTCACCCCGTTCCAGCAGAACTGCTCCCTGGTCTGGTGCGATCAGACGATGGAGGCGGCCGTCATCGATCCGGGCGGCGACCTGGAGCAGATCGAGTGGGAGCTGGAGCGCCTGGGCCTCGCGCTCAAGGCCATCTGGCTCACCCATGCGCACATCGACCATGCCGGTGGCACCGGCGAGCTGGCGCGCAGGCTGCAGCTGCCCATCATCGGGCCGCAGCAGGAAGATCAGTTCTGGATCGACGGCCTGCCGCAGCAAAGCGCGATGTTCGGCTTTCCCGAGGCGCTGCCCTTCGTGCCCACGCGCTGGCTGCACGACGGCGATACGGTCACCATCGGCCGCGAGACGCTGAACGTGCGCCACACGCCGGGCCACACGCCCGGGCATGTGGTGTTCCACGCGCCGCAGATCGACCGTGCCTTCGTCGGCGACGTGCTGTTCGCCGGCAGCATAGGCCGCACCGATTTCCCGCGCGGCAACCACCAGCAGCTGATCGACAGCATCACCCAGCGCCTGTGGCCCATGGGCGACCAGACGGTGTTCATCCCCGGCCATGGGCCCGAGAGCAGTTTCGGGCGTGAGCGCAAGAGCAACCCCTATGTGGGCGGCACCTGAGGCGTTGGCGGGAGAGGGTTGTCTAAAATGAGAGCTGTTAGCGCTTGCCAGTAAATGGTTTGAGATGGTTTTTGCTTTGAAAACCAATGTGGTCAAGCGCCAGCAGCTCCTGTTTTTGCGCTATACCCGCGCCCGCGCCAGCTTGGGCGGCAGGCCGAAGCGGCGCCGGTAGGCGGTGGCGAAGTTGGCCGCGCTGGTGTAGCCGGCCACCAGGGCGGCCTGGCCTACGGTGATGCCGTCGTGCTCCAGCGCCTGGCGCGCGCGCTGCAGGCGGCATTCGCGCAGGTGCTCGAACACCGTGGTGCCGTAGACGCTGCGGAACTGGCGCTGCAGCGTATTGGCGTTCACGCCCGCGTGGCGCGCGATCGCATCCAGCGACCATTCGTCGGCCTGGCCCGAGGCCAGCAAGGCATGCAGCTCGCGCAGGCGCTGGTGCTCGCGCGGCAGCAGCGCCTGCGCGCTGGCCGCGGGCGCGGCCTGGCACAGCGTGCCCAGGGCCTCGCCGGCCAGCTCCAGCGCGCGGCTTTCGAGGTAGATGTGCTGCAGCATCGGCGCCAGCGCCGGCGGGCGCACGATCTGCTCGGCGATCGCCGCCACGCGCGGCGACAGCTGCCAGCGCTGGATGGCGAGGTGCTGCCGCAGAAACTGCTCCAGCCCGGGCGGGGTGCCGTTGCCGCCGGCCTGGGCCAGCCACTCGGGCTCGAGCACCAGGCACACATAGCGCGAATACACGCCCCGGCGCACGCGGCGCGTGAAGCTCTCGGCCTGGGCCACCGTCACCAGCGCGGCGCTGGCGCCGGTGCCGGTATGCGACAGCGCCACGCGCAGCAGGCCGTAGGAGACATCCACCTTGCCCTCCAGCACCACCACCAGGCACAGGCTGGCGGCGATGGTGGCCTGCGCGGTCAGGTCGCAGCGGCTGCGCGCGTCGTCGTAGTGCAGCAGCAGGCCGGGACGCAGCCGGTGCAGGCGCGCCCGGTGCTCGCGCAGCTGCGCCTCGGCGGGTGCTGCGCCGTCGTCGGCAGGCGGGGAGGGAGCGTGGAACACCATGAGAAAAGCCAGGTGCTGGCAAATATCTTTGTTGCTGCGGCAAACGTGGACTGTGGCAGATTGTGCCATCCTATTCGGTCGAGATTACTAATGCAAATCATTCTCAATAAAATAAGCAGATTTGCAAACTTGAGCCTGTCATGAATTCGTCTCTATTTTGCTGGCGCCGCCGGATGATCGGCGCGGGCCTGGCCTTGTCGGCCCTGGCCACGGCCCGTGCGCAGCAGGGGGCCGCCGTCACTGTTACCGATCTCGCCGGCCGCAGCGTGCAGGTGCCCGCCAAGGTCGAGCGCATACTGCTGGGCGAAGGCCGGCTGCTGCCCGCGCTGGCGGTGTTCGAGCGCGCCGACCCCGCGCGCCGCCTGGTCGCGATGATGGGCGAGTTCGAGAAGCTCGATGCGCCCGGCTACGCGCAGTGGGCGCGGCGCTTTCCGCAGCTCGACAAGGTGCCGCGCGTGGGCCGCACCAGCAGCGGCAGCTTCAGCGAAGAGCAGGCCATCGCGCTCAAGCCCCAGCTGGCCATCCTGGGCCTGGCCGGCGGCCACGGCCCGAGCGAGCGCGACCGCGAGACCCTGGCGCGCCTGGAGGCCGCGGGCGTGGCGGTGGTGTTCATCGACCTGCGCCACGACCCGCTGGGCAATACGCCGCGCAGCATGGCCTTGCTGGGCGAGGTGCTGGGCCGCAAGGCCGAGGCCGAGGCCTTCGTGAAATTCTGGCGCGAGCAGCTCGCGCTGGTGACCGGGCGCCTGGCCCAGGCCCGGCCCGAGGCGCCCACGGTGTTCCTCGAAAACCGGGTGGGCCTGTCGGAGGGCTGCTGCGACACCATGGTCGGCCTGGTGGGCAAGCTGCTCGACGCGGCGGGCTCGCGCAATGTGGCCAAGGACCTGATCCCGGGCGAGTTCGGCACGCTCAACCCCGAGTTCCTGATCGCGCGCCAGCCACGCTTTTACATCGGCACCGGCATCGGCTCGCTGGCCGGCGCGAAGCAGACGCCGCTGCGCATCGTGCTCGGCGCCGACGCCACGCCCGAGGCCGCGCAGGCGTCGCTGGCGCGCGCAGTGCAGCGGCGCGGCATCGCGCAGCTGCAGGCCGTGCAGCAAGGGCGCGCCTATGCGATGTGGCACCACTTCTACAACTCGCCATTCAACGTGGTGGCGGTGCAGGTGTTCGCCAAGTGGCTGCACCCCGAGCTGTTCGCCGATCTCGAGCCGCGCGCCACCTTGCAGGCGATGTACGAGCGCTTCCAACCCATTCCCCTGGAAGGCGTCTACTGGACGCAGCTCAAGCCATGACGCGCGCCTGCTCCCGCCGCGCGCTGCTGGGCCTGGGCGCGGCGCTGGCCTTGCCCGGCTGCGCCGTGCAGCCCTCGCTGCAAGCTGCGCCGCCGGTGGCGCTGCCGGGCACGCGGCAGATCGATGTCGCGGCCGGTGATGCCGCAGGCCGCGTGCGCCGCATCATGCTCGCGCTGCCGCCCGCGGCGGCGCCGGCGCAGGGCTGGCCGGTGCTCTATGTGCTCGATGGCGACCTGCTGTTCGCGCTGGCCGCGCAGCTGATGCGCAACCGCTTCGCGCGCGGGCCGGGCGTGGCGGCCGAGGGCGCCGTGGTGGTGGGCCTGGGCTATGGGGGCGAGCAGGTGCTCGATCTGGACGCGCGCAGCTACGACTACACGCCCCCCGCGCCGGGGCCGGCCACGGACGCGCGCGGCCGCCGCGAGGGCGGGGCCGATGCCTTCCTCGACTTCATCGACGCCACGGTGCGCCCGCAGGTGGCGCGCGCGGTGCGCGTGGATGCGGCGCGCCAGACGCTGTTCGGCCATTCCTACGGCGGGCTGTGCGCGCTGCATGCGCTGTTCACGCGGCCCGGCGGCTTTCGCAACTACGTGGCCGCCAGCCCCTCGCTGTGGTGGCGCGGCGGCTTTGTGCTGCAAGAGCAGGCCCGCTTCGTGGCCGGGCGGCACGCCGGCGCGCCGCCGCTGCGCCTGCTGGTCACCCAGGGCGAGCGCGAGGCGCAAGCTGCCGTCGAGCCGCCCCAAGACCCCGCCCGCGCGGCTCTGGTGCGCGAGCGCCAGGGCGGCGAGCGCCTGCGTGCGCTGCTCGACGGCCTGCGCGGCGTGCCCGGCCTGGATCTGCGCTTTGCCTCGTTTGCCGGCGCCGACCACGGCAGCAGCATGCTGCCGGCGGTGCAGCAGGCGCTGGCGCTGGCGATCGGTGGGGCTGGGGCCGGAGGGCGCGGATGAACTCGCTCGCCGCGCGCTACCGCCGCTTCGCCGCGCTGCGCCTGTGGCTGCTGGCCGCGCTGGCCGGCGCGCTCTGCGCCACGCTGGCGCTCGACCTGGCGACCGGCCCCTCGGGCCTGCCGTTCGGCGACGTGGTGGCCGGGCTGCTGCGGCCCTCGGCCCTGGCGCTGGAGCAGCGCGTGATCCTCTGGGAGGTGCGCCTGCCCTATGCGGTGATGGCGCTGCTGGTCGGTGCCGCGCTCGGCCTGGCGGGCGCGGAGATGCAGACGGTGCTCAACAACCCGCTGGCCAGCCCCTTCACGCTGGGCCTGTCGGCCGCGGCGGCCGTGGGCGCGTCGGTGGCGGTGGTGGGCGGCTTCACGCTGATGGCGTTCGGCGAAAACCTGGCCGTGCCGCTGTCGGCCTTCGTGGTGGCCGCCGCGGCCACGCTGCTGATCCAGCTGCTGGCCTGGCGCTATGGCGCCACGGTGGACACGGTGGTGCTGTTCGGCATCGCCCTGCTGTTTTCCTTCGAGGCGCTGCTGTGGCTGATGCAGTTCATCGCCGACAGCAATGCCTTGCAGCAGATCGTGTTCTGGACCATGGGCAGCCTGGCGCGCGCCACCTGGAACAAGATCGCGCTGGTCGCCGCCGTGCTGCTGCTGTGCGCGTTGTGGTCGGCGAAGAACGCCTGGCTGCTGACCGCGCTGCGCGCCGGCGAAGACCAGGCGCGCAGCTTCGGCATCGCGGTGGAGCGGCTGCGCCTGGTGACGCTGCTGCGCGTAAGCCTGCTCGCGGCCACCGCGCTGTCCTTCGTGGGCACCATCGGCTTCGTCGGCCTGGTGGGGCCGCACATCGCGCGGCTGCTGCTGGGCGAGGACCACCGCTACTACCTGCCCGGCAGCGCGCTGGCGGGCGCGCTCATGCTCTCGGGCGCATCCATCCTCAGCAAGACGCTGGTGCCCGGCGTGGTGCTGCCCATAGGCATCATCACCGCGCTGGTCGGCGTGCCCATGTTCATGGCCCTGGTGCTGGCCCGCAGGAGAGGGGTATGAGCCAGGGCCTGGAGTTGCGCCAGCTGGGCGCCGGCTATGCGCGCCGGCCGGTGCTGCAGGGGCTGGACCTGGAGCGCATCGCGCCCGGCAGCCTGGTCGCGCTGGCGGGCCCGAACGCGGTGGGCAAGTCCACGCTGCTCAAGGCCATCGCCGGGCTGCGGCCGGTGCGCGGGCAGGTGCTGCTGGACGGCACCGACCTGGCCACGCTGGCGCCGCGCGAGCGCCTGCGCCGCGTGGGCTACCTGCCGCAGGCGCTGCCCCAGGCCAGCTCGCTGGTGGCCTACGAAGCCATGCTCAGCGCGCTGCGCGCCAGCCGCGCCGAGCTCAGCCGCCCGCAGGCCGAGGCGGCGATTGCCGGCGTCTTCGCCGAGCTCGGGCTGGACGCGCTGGCGCTGCGGCCCTTGAACGAACTCTCGGGCGGCCAGCGCCAGATGATCGGCCTGGCCCAGGTGCTGGTGCGCGAGCCGCGCCTGCTGCTGCTCGACGAGCCGACCAGCGCGCTCGATTTGCGCTGGCAGCTGCAGGTGCTGCAGGCGGTGCGCGCGCAGGTGGCCGGCGGCCGCACGCTGGCGCTGATCGCGGTGCACGACCTGAACCTGGCGCTGCGCTTTTGCGACCGCATCGTGGTGCTGGGGCCGGGCCAGGCCCACAACCGGCTGCTGGCCGCGGGCCGCCCGGCCGAGGTGCTCACGCCCGAGCTGCTGCGCGCCGCCTACGGCGTGCGCGCCCGCATAGAGCAATGCTCGCTGGGCCATCCCATCGTGCTGGCCGAAGCGGCCATCGCCCCCATTCCAGAGAACCACGAGACGCCATGATCCACGCCCAAGGCCAAGTCGCCACGCCCGAGGCCAGCCGCTGGCTGCAGCGCCTGTGCTTTCACTTCAGCCGCAAGATCGCGGTGCGCTACGACGAGCGCACAGGCCATGCCCAATTCCCCTGGGGCAGCTGCGAGATGCGCGCCGACGAGGCCGCGCTGCATTTCGCCTGCGCGGCCGACAGCGACGAGGCGCTGGCGCGCGTGCGCGAGGCGATCGACGGGCATATCGCGCTGTTCTCGCGCAAGCATCCGCTGGCGGTGCACTGGCACCCCGGCCCATCCGCCGATGGCGCCTGAGCGCCGCCGGCCCTTGTTTTTTGTTGTCATTGAGGATCGAGAACCATGCAAACAACCCATGGCCGCAAGCTGCGGCTCAACACCCTGGTGCTGGCGCTGATGGCCGCTGGCGCAACCCCCGCGGCGCTGGCCCAGGCCCAGGCAGAGGCCCAGGCAGAGGCCCAGGCCGAACGCCAGGCCGAAGGCGAGGTGAGCACGCTGCCGCAGGTGACGGTACGCGACCGCTACGAGCGCGAGGATCTGCCTTCGCTCGCGCCGGGGCGCAAGGCCGCCAAGGGCGCGCGCCTGGGCATCCTGGGCGCAACCTCCATCGTTGATGCGCCGGTGCACGTCAATGCCTACACCCGCGAGCTGGCCGAGGACTGGTCGGCGCTGTCGCTGCAGGACGTGCTGGAGAACGACGCGGCCGTGGTCTTCACCACCAACAAGGGCCACCTGCTGCAGAACTTCAACCTGCGCGGCCTGGACGTGACCGCGATGGACATCGCCACCAACGGCCTGTACGGCATTGCGCCGGCCAACTCGGTACCGATCGAGATGTTCGAGCGCGTCGAGGTGATGCGCGGCCCGAACGTGCTGCTGTCGGGCATGCCGCCGCTGGCCAGCGTCGCCGGCTCGGTGAACATGGTCACCAAGCGCGCGCTGGCCCAGCCGATCGCCGAGCTCACCACCACCTATGTCTCCGACTCCTACCTGCAGGTCCATGCCGACGTGGGCAAGCGCTTCGGTCCCGAGCAGCGCCTGGGCCTGCGCTTCAACGGCGTCTATGGCTCGGGCGACATGGGCGCCCAGGACGAGAGCCAGAAGCGCAAGGTCGGCGCGCTGGCGCTGGACTACCTGGGCGACCGGGTCCGCCTTTCGCTCGACCTGTACAACAGCGTCAACAAGATCGACGGCGGCAGCCCTGGCATGTTCAACTTCCTTGGCAATGCGGCGATTCCCGGCGTGGGGCATCTGCTCGCGCCGCCCAGCGGCGACGTGAACATGTTCCGCGGCACGCACGGCCAGTACGACAACAGCGGCGCGCTGGCCCGCGCCGAGGCCGATTTCAGCGACAACTGGCAGGGCTATTTCGCGGTGGGCGGCTCCGAGGCCGAGGGCCAGGGGCTGCTGTTCGGCACGCGCGCCATCGTCACCGGCGCGGATGGCACCACCCGCGGCGCCATCTACAACGTGCACACCAAGTCCGAGCGCCGCACCGCCGAGGCCGGCGTCATCGGCAAGTTCGACACCGGCAGCGTCAAGCACCGCCTGCAGCTGTCGTTCAACCTGCTCAAGCACAAGGAAGGCACGGTCAACACGCCCTGCAACTACTGCTACACCACCAATATGTACAACCCGACGACGCCGGTGTTCCCGACGGAGCCGACCTGGAAGGCCTACACCACCGAGAACGAATTCCGCTCGCTGGCGGTGGCCGACATCATGAGCTTCGCCGATGACAAGGTGCTGCTGACGCTGGGCGCGCGCCACCAGACGGTCAAGACCCCGCTGGTCAACGGCGCGGCCTCCGACTACAGCGAAAGCCGCCTCTCGCCCATGGCCGCGGTGGTGGTGCGGCCCTGGGGCGACAACGTCTCGCTGTTCGCCAACTACACCGAAGGCCTGGAGCCCGGCCGCATCGTGGGCACCGGCTATGCCAACGCCGGCGAGTCGCTGGCGCCCATGCACTCCAAGCAGGGCGAGGTCGGCGTGAAGCTGCAGTCGGGCGAGACCACGCACACCATCAGCGCCTTCCAGATCAAGAAGCCCTCGGTCGTCACCACCAAGGACAACTACCAGGTGCTCGACGGCGAGCAGCGTCTGCGCGGGCTGGAGTGGAGCGCCTTCGGCAAGCTCTCGCGCACGCTGTCGCTGCTGGGCGGCGTGGAGTACATCCAGTCGCGCCAGATCAACACCGGGCTGGACAACTACGGCGTTCCCAAGCTGCGCACCCGCATCGGGCTGGACTGGGAGACCCCGGTCACCGGCCTGTCGGTGGGCGCCCGCGTGCTGCATACCGGCGCCCAGTGGGCCGACTCGGGCAACAAGCTGCGCGTGCCGTCCTGGAACCGCCTGGACCTGATGGCCAGGTATGCGACCAAGTTCGGCACCACGCCGGTGCGCTTCAACGCCAGCGTGGAAAATGTGACCGACAAGAACTACTGGATCGGCATGTTCACCGACGGTTTCGTGATGCCCGGCGCGCCGCGCACCTTGCGCCTGTCGGCAACCGTGTCGTTCTAAGCAGCCCCTTGTGGCCTATTGCACTGCGCGCTTCCCCGCCGGCCGCCCGGGCCGGCGGGGGCCAATTTTTTGACGCAAGCCCATGCCTGTCTTTACCTTACTCGGCCTGACCGCCACCGCGCTGGCGGGCTTGTGCCTGTACGCGGCCTCGCCCAACCAGCGGCTGTGGGCCGCGCCGTGGCCGCGCCGGCCCGCGCGCAGCGCCTGCGTGCTGCTGCTGGCGCTTGGCTGGCTGGCGCTGGTGCAGGAGATGCAGCGCCTCACCGCCAGCTTTCTGCTGGGCACCATGCTGATGCTGGTGCTCGCCGTCTTGCCCTATGCCGGAGCGCTGAGCCATGTCCGCCGCACCCGCTGAAACCGAAGCCGGCCGGCGCGCCAGGCCGCGCCCGGTGCGCGCCGACTGGCTGTCCAAGACCCTGGCCGGGCTGCTGCTGGGCGCGAGCCTGTCGATCATCGCCTCGGGCCTGCTGATGACGCAGCTGCGCGAGCTGCCGGTGGCGGTCAGCGGGCAGCTCGCCATGTGGCTGGTGCCGCCGGTGTGGCTGCTGGTGCTGGCCTGCGTGTATTTCTTCGAGAGCGGGCTGCGCGCCTGGGCCTGGCTGCTGGGCGCCAATGCGCTGGCCCTGGGCCTGTGGTGGCTGATCCGGCAAGGGGGCGCGGCATGAGGGCCGACTATATCCGCATCTACAAGTCCGTCCATACCTGGACGGGCATCGTCGCCGGCATGGCGCTGTTCATCGCCTTCTATGCGGGCGCGCTCACCGTGTTCAAGGAGCCGCTGCGCCGCTGGTCCACGCCGCCCGCCGCGCGGCTGCAGCCGGTGCCGATGGACGCGGCGCAGCCGCTGATCGTGCAGACCCTGGCGACAACGCCCGCCGCCGGGCGCGGCGCCACGCTGCAGCTCGAAGGCGGGCAGGCCATTGCGCGCCTGGAGTGGCAGGTGCGCAACCCCAAGGCCGATGACCACGACGAAAGCGCCGTGCGCCACTTCAGCGCCATGCTGGCGGGCGACGGCAGCGTGCAGGTGAGCGAGCGGCCGCCGTCGCGGCTGGTGGAGTTCATCGACGTGCTGCACCGCGTCGTCGGCCTGCCGGTGGATTCGGACCCGAACCGCTGGATCATGGGCGTGATCTCGGCGCTGTATTTTCTGGCCCTGGTGTCCGGCGTGGTGGTGCTGCTGCCCTCGCTGGTCAAGGACTTCTTCGCGCTGCGCGTGGGCAAGAACCTCAAGCGCATGTGGCTGGACGCGCACAACGTGGTGGGCATCGTCAGCCTGCCGTTCCACATCGTCATGGCGCTGAGCGCGGTGGTGTTCGCCTACCACGACCAGATCTTCGCGCTGCAGGACAAGCTGGTGCACCAGGGCCAGTGGTCCCAGGCGTTTCCCCGGCAGCAGGCCAAGCCTGGCGAGGCGCCGCCGCCGCGCAACACGGCCGACATGCTCCCGCCCTCGCGGCTGGTGCAGATCGTCCAGGAGGCCGCGCCGGGCTTCGAGCCGGTCGGGCTGCAGTACTCGCAGGTCACCGGGCCCAAGCCCATGGTGCGCGTCTGGGGCAAGAACCCCGAGGCCGTCTCGCCGCGCGCCCTGGGCGGCTTTGCCGCGCTCGACCCCTATAGCGGCAAGCTGCTGTCGAGCGACTACCTGACGGGCGCGCAGAGCACGCCCAACCTGTTCATCAGCAGCTTCTTCGCGCTGCACATGGCCTCGTTCGGCGGCGCGGCCGTGCCCTGGCTGTACCTGCTGCTCGGGCTGGCGGGCGCCTGGCTGTTCTACAGCGGCAACCTGCTGTGGGTGGAGACGCGGCGCAAGGCCCAGCGCAGGGGCGGAGAGCTGCCGGCGCAGCGGCGCGACACCGCCCTCATGGCATCGGCCACGGTCGGCGTGTGCATCGGCTGCGTGGCCGGCATCTCGCTGACCGTGGCCGCCGCGAAGTGGCTGCCAGGGCGGGTGGACGGCCTGGCAGCCTGGCATGTGGGCATCTACTACAGCGTGTTCTTCGCCTGCATCGCCTGGGCCTTCGCGCGCGGTGCGGCGCGCGCCGCGGTGCCGCTGCTGTGGCTGGCGGTGGCATGCACGCTGGCGATTCCGGCCTCCAGCCTGCTGGGCTGGCTGGCGCCGGGCACGGGCGCCTGGGCCGAGCGCGCGCTGCTGGGCGTGGACCTCACCGCGCTCGCCGGGGCGCTGGCGCTGGCCTGGATGGCGCGGGCCACCGCGCGGCGCGTGCGCGGCGGCCCGCAGGACAGCGTCTGGTCCGCCGCCCGCCAGCAGCCGGCGCTATCGTAGTCAGCGCCGCCGCGCCTGCGCGTACAGCCCCTGCACCTTGGGCACGTTGGCCTGCAGGATGCGGATGCGGTCCGGCCCGGTGGGGTGGGTGGAGAGAAAGCCCACGCCGCCGCTGCCGGTGATGCGGCCCATCTTCTCCCACAGGCTGACCGCGGCCTGCGGGTTGTAGCCGGCGCGCGCGGCCAGCTCCAGGCCGACCAGGTCGGCATCGGTCTCGTCGCTGCGGCTGAACCTGAGCGACAGCAGCTGCCCGCCCAGGTTGGCGGCGGCGGTGCCCATGTCGCCCAGGCCCAGCAGCGAGGTGACCACCCCTATGCCCAGGCTGGTGGCCTGATTCTTGGCCAGCTGCTCGCGCGAATGCTCGCGCAGCGCATGCGCCATCTCGTGGCCCATCACCATGGCGATCTCGTCGTCGCTGGGCTGGATCTGGGCCAGCAGCCCGCTGAAGAAGGCGATCTTGCCGCCGGGCATGCAAAAGGCGTTGACATCCTTGCTGTCGATCAGGTTCACCTCCCACTTCCAGTCGCGGGCGCGCGCATTCCAGGCCATGGCCTGCGGGATCAGGTGCTGGGCGATGGCGCGCAGCCGCTGCAGCTGCGCATCGCCCGGCTTGGCCAGCGCGCCCTTGGCGGCGGCCTGCTGCAGCATCTGCCCGTACTGCTGGCGCGCGGCCTGCTCCAGCGTCTCGGCCGGCACCAGGGTGCGCAGCGTCGAGGAGCGGCCCACGTCCACCTGGGCCAGCGCCGGCGCGGCGGCAAGCATGGCGGCCAGGGCGAACAGCCGGCAGCGGCGGCGAAGGGGAGTGGCTGGGGCGGGTTGCATGCCCGCATTATGTGGCCTGCAGCCGGCTGGCGCGGCGCTGCGCCCGCATCTCGGCCCGCACCACCACCAGCAGGCCGGCCAGCACCGCGGCCAGGCCCATCCAGGCCAGCGGCGGCTGCCGCTCGCCCACCACCCACACCGCCAGCACGAAGGCGGCCACCGGCTCGATCAGGCTCAGTGCCACGCCGGTGGGCCCGGAGATGTGGCGCAGCCCCACCGAGAACAGCATGTGCGCGATGCCGGAGACCACCGCGCCCAGGTAGACCACGACCAGCAGCGCGGATAGCGTGAACGCCGGCGGGCCGCTTTGCAGCCAGGCCACGGGCGCCGCCAGCAGCGCGGCGCCGGTGAAGACATAGAAATTCACCACCTTGGGCGGCAGCTGGCCGACCAGGCGCTTGTTGATGAGCGCATAGCCCGCATACGACAGCCCGGCCAGCAGGCACAGGGCCAGCCCCGGCCACGAGACCGCGCCGCCCGCGCCCTTGCCCATGACCATGGCCGCGCCGCCGGCCACGCTCACCAGCGTGCCCACCCACCACAGCAGCGCCAGCGGCGCGCGCAGCACCAGCGCCTGCAGCAGCCCGGCCCAGATCGGGCTGCTGCCGATGGCCACCGCGGTGCCCACGCCCACGCCGGCGAGCTTCACGCCCTCGTAGAAGAACACGCTGTAGCCGCCGATGCCCAGCGACGCCCAGGCGAACCACGACCAGCGCAGCCCGGCCGCGCGCGGGTTCAGCGAAAAATCGGGCGGGCGGCGGCGCAGCGACAGCAGCAGCGCCGCCAGCAGAAACACGCTGGCCGCCGCCAGCTGGGCCGCGCCCACCCAGAACGGCGACAGCC
This sequence comes from Comamonas sp. FG99, assembly GCF_057808605.1. Taxonomy (NCBI): domain Bacteria; kingdom Pseudomonadati; phylum Pseudomonadota; class Betaproteobacteria; order Burkholderiales; family Comamonadaceae; genus Comamonas; species Comamonas sp. FG99. The sequence goes on along the minus strand of NZ_JBMDII010000012.1, from coordinate 16,669 downwards.
CCGCCGCGCCCAGGTGCTGCGCGGTGCCGCTGGTGCCCCAGAGCACGCCGGCCAGCGATACCAGGGCAATGCCGAAGGCCGACGAGGGAGCGAATGAAGGGTTCATGCCGCGATGGTGCGGCCGCCGGGGCTGGGCAACTGTAGAGAAACGCTTGTGGTCACTGCGCGCCGGGCTGCGCCGCCCGCGCCTTCTCCAGCAGGAAGTCGATGCAGGTGCGCATGGCCTTGGTCTGGTGGCGGCTGGGCATGTACAGCAGGTACATGTGGTCGCCGTAGATGCTCAGGCGGTAGTCCTGCAGCGCGGCCACCACCTCGCCGCTGGCCAGCTTGTCGGGCACCACGTAGTCGGGCACCAGGCCCACCCCCAGGCCGGCGAGTATGCCCTTGCGCAGGAAGGGAAAGTGATCCGAGATCAGCGTGGGCTCCAGCACCACCTCGTGGCGGGTGGCGCCGTCGTCGGCGTACATGCGGATCTGCCGGCCCAGCGCCCCCACCGAGATGATGGGAGCCTCGCGCAGCTGCTGCGGCGTTTGCGGCATGCCGTGGGCCTCGGCGTATTCGCGCGAGGCGCAGGCGATGCAGCGCACGTCGCCCAGGCGGCGCGCCACCAGCGATTGCGGCGGATCGGTCATCACACGGATCGCCAGGTCCACCTCGTCGCGCAGGTGGTCGGTGCGGTTCTCGAACAGCACGTCGAGCACGATGCCCGGGTACAGGTGCTTGAACTCGACCAGCCAGTCGGCCACCACCAGGTCGCCGTAGCCGCTGGGCACGCTGATGCCCACGCGCCCCTGCAGCCCCTGGCCCAGGCGCGCCACCGTCTCGCGCGCGGCCAGGATCTCGTTCTGGATGTTGCGCCCGTGCTCGTACAGGCGCAGGCCCACCTCGGTGGCCTCGACCCGCCGCGTGGTGCGGCGCACCAGCTGCGCGCCCACCGATTTCTCCAGCTGCGCCAGGTGGTAGCTCACGTTGGCGCGCGTCATGTTGAACTTGCGGGCAACCTGGCTGAGGTTGCCGCAGTCTATGATTTCCACCAGCAGGGTGAGGGATTGCAGATCCATGGCGATTGTCTAAATAGATATGACAGTTTGTCAATAAATTCTAGGATTGTCAAAGTGCATTGTCATCAACACAATGCAAAGGTTTTTCCTCAAAATTCATCCAGGAGACTCCCGCATGTCCGCAGCCGCTGTTTCAACGCATCTTCACGGCCAGGTCCTGGTCGTCAGCATCAACAATCCCCCCGTGAATGCCCTGGGCCAGGCCGTGCGCGCCGGCTTGCTGGCCGCCATCGAGCAGGCCGAGGCCGACGCCGCGGTCAAGGCGGTGCTGCTCGTGGGCGAGGGCAAGGCCTTCATCGCTGGCGCCGACATCCGCGAATTCGGCAAGCCGCCGATGCCGCCCTCGCTGCCCGAGGTGCTGAACCGCCTTGAGGCCTCGGACAAGCTGGTGGTCGCCGCCATCCATGGCCCGGCGCTGGGCGGCGGCCTCGAAGTCGCCATCTCGGCCCACTATCGCCTGGCGCTGGCTGGTGCCAAGCTCGGCCTGCCCGAGGTGAACCTGGGCCTGCTGCCCGGCGCCGGCGGCACGCAGCGCGCGCCGCGCCTGATGGGCGTGAAGGCCGCCGCCGAGCTGATGCTCAGTGGCAAGCACCTGTCGGCCAAGGCGGCGCTCGCCGCCGGCCTGGTGGACCAGCTGGCCGAGGGCGACGGCCCCGTGGCCGCCGGCCTGGCCTATGCCAACGAGCTGCTGGCCGCCAAGGCCGCGCCGCGCCGCACGCGCGACATTGAAATCACCGACAAGGCCGCCGCGCTGGCCGAGCTGGATGCGCTGGCCGCCGAGACCGCCAAGAAGAGCCGCGGCCTGTTCTCGCCGCTGAAGATCGTCGAGTGCGTGCGCGCCGCCGTGGAGCTGCCGTTCGACCAGGGCATCGCCAAGGAGCGCGCGCTGTTCGTGGAATGCCTGAACAGCCCGCAGCGCCAGGGCCTGGTCCATGCCTTCTTCGCCGAGCGCGAGACCGCCAAGATCCCCGAGGCCAAGGCGGCCCAGCCCCGGCCCCTGGGCAAGATCGCCGTCATCGGCGGCGGCACCATGGGCGCCGGCATCACCGTGGCCGCGCTGGATGCCGGCCTGCCGGTGGTGATGGTCGAGCGCGATGCCGAATCCATCGCCCGCGGCCAGGCCAATGTGGAGAAGGTCTACAACGGCCTGATCGCCAAGGGCCGCATGACCGAGGAGGCCAAGGCCGCGATCCTGGCGCGCTACGCGCCCAGCACCAGCTATGACGCGATCGCCGACGCAGACCTGGTGATCGAGGCGGTGTTCGAGGACATCGAGGTCAAGAAGGGCGTGTTCAAGGAGCTGGACCGCGTCTGCAAGCCGGGCGCGGTGCTGGCCACCAACACCTCGTACCTCGATATCGATGCCATCGCCGCCGCCACCAGCCGCCCGCAGGACGTGATCGGCCTGCACTTCTTCAGCCCGGCCAACATCATGAAGCTGTTGGAGATCGTGGTGCCGGCCAAGGTCAGCGCCGACGTGGTGGCCACCGCCTTCGAGCTGGCCAAGAAGATGAAGAAAATCCCGGTGCGCGCCGGCGTGTGCGACGGCTTCATCGGCAACCGCATCCTGGCCGTGTACAAGCAGGTGGCCGACTACATCATGGAAGACGGCGCCTCGCCCTACGAGATCGACGAGGCGGTGCGCGGCTTCGGCTACCCCATGGGCCCGTTCCAGGTGACCGATCTGGCCGGCGGCGACATCGGCTGGGCCACGCGCAAGCGCAAGGCCGCCACGCGCGACCCCAAGGCGCGCTATGTCGAGGTCGCCGACCGCATCTGCGAGCGCGGCTGGTTCGGCCAGAAGACCGGCCGCGGCTTCTACCTCTACCCGCAGGGCGCGCGCGTGGGCCAGCCCGACCCGGAGGTGCTGGCCATCGTCGATGCCGAGCGCGCCAAGAAGGGCGTGGTGCCGCGCAAGTTCACGGCCGAGGAGATCATGCGCCGCTACCTGGCCGCGATGATCAACGAAGGCGCCAAGGTGCTGGAGGAGGGCATCGCGCTGCGCCCGCTCGACATCGACGTGACCTTCCTGTCCGGCTACGGCTTTCCGCGCTTTCGCGGCGGCCCGATGAAGTACGCCGATATGGTGGGCCTCGATAAGGTGCTGGCCGACGTGCAGGCCTTCGCCAAGGAAGACCCGCTGTTCTGGCAACCCGCGCCGCTGCTGCAAAAGCTGGTGGCCGAAGGCAAGAACTTCGACAGCCTGAACCAGGCTGCCAAGTAAAAACAGGAGCTGCTGGCGATTTATCAGCAAGGTTTTCAATGTGAAAATATATTGAAAACCAATGTGGTTAAGTGCTGACAGCTATCAAAATCGTATTCCAACAATCACCCAAGGAGCAAGCATGCGCGAAGCCGTCATCGTATCCACCGCCCGCACGCCGCTGGCCAAGTCCCACCGCGGCGAATTCAACGTCACCCCCGGCGCGCAGCTGGCGGCCTACTCGGTCAAGGCCGCGGTCGAGCGCTCGGGCCTGGACCCGGCCCTGCTCGAAGACCTGATCCTGGGCTGCGGCTACCCCGAGGGCACGACCGGCCGCAACATCGGCCGCCAGGCGGCGCTGCGCGCGGGCCTGCCGGTGACGGTGGGCGGCACGGTCATCAACCGCTTCTGCTCGTCGGGCCTGCAGGCCATCGCGGTGGCCGCGGGCCGCATCGTGGCCGAGGGCGTGCCCGCCATCGTGGCCGGCGGCGTGGAGAGCATCTCGCTGATCCGCTCCAGCAACACCAACCCGGCCGATGCCGATCCCTGGCTGGTCGAGCACAAGCCCGAGCTGTTCATGGCCATGATCGACACCGCCGACATCGTGGCCGAGCGTTACGGCATCAGCCGCGAGGATCAGGATGCCTTCTCGCTGCAAAGCCAGCAGCGCACCGCCGCCGCGCAGGCGGGCGGCGTGTTCGAGGACGAGATCGTGCCCTGCGCCGCGCGCATGGCCGAGAAGAACAAGGAGACCGGCGAGCTCAGCTACAAGGACGTGGTGGCCACCATGGACAACTGCAACCGCCCCTCGACCACGCTCGAAGGCCTGGCCAAGCTCGAGCCGGTCAAGGGCCCGGGCAAGTTCGTCACCGCCGGCAATGCCTCGCAGCTGTCCGACGGCTCGGCCGCCTGCGTGATGATGGAGGCCAAGGAAGCCGAGCGCCGGGGCCTGTCGCCGCTGGGCGCCTTCCGCGGCTTTGCCATCGCCGGCTGCGAGCCCGACGAGATGGGCATCGGCCCGGTGTTCGCGGTGCCGCGCCTGCTGGAGCGCGCCGGCCTCAAGGTCGACGACATCGACCTGTGGGAGCTGAACGAGGCCTTCGCCTCGCAGGCCCTGTACTGCCAGCGCAAGCTGGGCATTCCGAACGAGCGCCTGAACGTCAACGGCGGCGCGATCTCCATCGGCCACCCCTTTGGCATGACCGGTGCGCGCCTGGCGGGCCACATCCTGCTCGAAGGCCGGCGCCGCAAGGCCAAGTGGGGCGTGGTCACCATGTGCATCGGCGGCGGCATGGGCGCGGCCGGGCTGTTCGAAATTTTCTGAGGAGAGCGCCATGGATCTGCAATTCACCCCCGAAGAGCAAGCGTTCCGCGCCGAGGTGCGGGCCTTCCTGAAAGACAAGCTGCCCCCGGCGCTGGCCGCCAAGGTCAAGAACGGCCAGCGCCTGACGCGCGCCGACCAGGAGGGCTGGCACGCCATCCTCAACGCCCAGGGCTGGCTGGCCTACCACTGGCCCAAGGAGCACGGCGGCACCGGCTGGACGGCGGTGCAGAAGTTCATCTTCGACGACGAGTGCGCGCTCGCCGGCGGCCCGCGCCTGGTGCCGTTCGGCCTGTCCATGCTCGGCCCGGTGCTGATCAAGTACGGCAACGACGCGCAGAAGCAGCACTGGCTGCCGCGCATCCTGAACGGCGACGACTGGTGGTGCCAGGGCTATTCCGAGCCGGGCGCGGGCTCCGACCTGGCGTCGCTCAAGACGAGCGCGGTGCGCCAGGGTGACCACTACATCGTCAACGGCCAGAAGACCTGGACCACCCAGGGCCAGCACGCGAACATGATGTTCTGCCTGGTGCGCACCAACAAGGAAGTCAAGGCGCAGCAAGGCATCAGCTTCGTGCTGATCGACATGAACCAGCCCGGCGTGGAAGTGCGCCCGATCCGCACGCTCGATGGCGACAAGGAAGTCAACGAAGTCTTCCTCACCGACGTGAAGGTGCCGCTGGAGAACCTGGTGGGCGAGGAGAACAAGGGCTGGACCTACGCCAAGTACCTGCTCACCTATGAGCGCACCGGCATCGCCGGCGTGGGCTTCTCGATGGCCGGGCTGGAAAAGCTCAAGGCGATCGCCCAGCGCGTGCAGCGCAACGGCAAGCCGCTGATCGAGGATCCGCAGTTCGCCACCCGCATGGCCAAGGTCGAGATCGAGCTGCAGAACATGGCCACCACCAACCTGCGCGTGATCGCATCGGTGGCGCACGGCGGCGTGCCGGGCGCGGAAAGCTCCATGCTCAAGATCAAGGGCACGGTGATCCGCCAGGAGCTGCTGTCGCTGATCCGCCGCGCCATGGGCCCGTATGCGCTGCCCTACATCGAGGAGGCGCAGTTCGCCGAATACGCCGATGAGCCGGTGGGCCCGAAGGAGGCCGCCACCGCGGCGGCGGCCTACTTCAACTACCGCAAGCTGTCGATCTTCGGCGGCTCCAATGAGATTCAGCGCAACATCATCTCCAAGATGATCCTGGGTTTGTAAGGAGACAACGATGAACTTCCAACTGGATGAAGACCGCCGCATGCTGGCGGACGCGCTGAACCGCTACCTCAGCGAGCAGTACGCCACCGAGTACCGCAACAAGATGGCCTACGGCGAGGCCGGCTACAGCGCCGAGACCTATGCCAAGCTGGCCGAACTGGGCGCCATCGGCGCGCTGTTCAAGGAATCCGACGGCGGCTTTGGCGGCGAAGGCGTGGACATCAGCGTGGTGTTCGAGGCCCTGGGCACGCACCTGGTGGCCGAGCCGCTGCTGGGCGCCCTGCTGGTCGGCCGCGCGCTGACCGAGGCCGGCAGCGACGCGCAGAAGGCGCGGCTTGAAGGCATCATCGGCGGCGAGACGGTGTGCGCGCTGGCGCACGACGAGCCCGCCAACCACTACGAGCTCAACCGCGTCGCCACCAGCGCCAGCAAAGATGGCGCCGGCTGGGTGCTGAGCGGCAGCAAGGCCGTGGTGCTGTTCGGCGACCAGGCGCAGCTGCTGCTGGTGAGCGCGCGCACCTCGGGCGCCGTGGGCGACGAGGCCGGCATCTCGCTGTTCCTGGTGCCGGGTGATGCCGCGGGCATCACCCGCCGCGGCTACGGCCGCATCGACGGCGGCCATGCGGCCGAGTTGGTGTTCAAGGATGTGAAGCTCGGCGCCGACGCGCTGCTGGGCGGCGAGGGCCAGGGCCATGCGCTGCTGGAGCGCGTGAGCGGCTTCGGCCTGCTGGCGCTGGCCGCCGAATCGCTGGGCGCGATGGACGTGGCCAAGAACCACACGCTGGAATACCTGCGCACCCGCAAGCAGTTCGGCGTGCCCATCGGCAGCTTCCAGGCCCTGCAGCACCGCATGGCCGACATGCTGCTCGAAGTGGAGCAGGCGCGCTCGGCGGTGATCAACGCCGCCGCCGCCATCGACGAGAGCGACCGCAGCGCGCGCGAGAAGGCGCTGTCGGCCGCCAAGTACAGCGTAGGCCAGATCGGCACGCTGATCGCCGAGGAATCGATCCAGATGCACGGCGGCATCGGCGTGACCTGGGAGCTGCCGCTGGCGCACTATGCCAAGCGCATCGTGATGATCGACCACCAGCTCGGCGACATGGACCACCACCTCGCCCGCTACATGGCGCTGGGCCTGGCATGAGCGCCGCGCCGGATACGACTGCCGCGCTGCTGGCGCGCCGCGAAGGCGGCGTGCTGGTGCTGAGCAACAACAACCCGGCCGCGCGCAATGCCCTCTCGCCCGAGTTCTACGCGGCCGTCACGGCGGCGCTGAACGCGGCCGCGGTGGACCCCGCGGTCACGGCCATCGTGCTCACCGGCGAGGGCGGGCATTTTTGCGCCGGCGGCGACCTGCGCCAGCTGGCCACGCGCCGCGAGCTGCCGATCGCCGCGCGCCGCATCAAGCTCGAAGGCCTGCACAACCTGGTGCGCACGCTGCGCGACTGTCCCAAGCCGGTGATCGCCGCGGTCGAGGGCGCGGCCGCCGGCGCCGGCCTGTCGGTGGCCCTGGCCTGCGACATGCTGGTGGCGGCGAAGAACGCGGTGTTCTCGGTGGCCTACGTGAAGGTCGGCCTCACGCCCGACGGCGGCGCCACCGCCTTCCTGGCCGAGTTCGTCTCGCGCCAGGTGCTGACCGAGCTGTGCCTCACCGGCGAGCGCCTGAGCGGCGAGCGCCTGCACGCGCTGGGCGCGGTCAACCGCCTGGCCGAGCCCGGCCAGGCGCTGGCGGCCGCGATCGCGCTCGCCCGCCAGGTGGGCGAGGGCCCCGAGCTGGCCATGGCGCGCATCAAGCAGCTGTGCCGCATGGCGCCGCGCAACACGCTGGAGCAGCAGCTGGAGCTGGAGGCGCAGTTCATGATCCAGTCGCAGGAGACGGGCGAGTCGCGCGAGGGCATAGGCGCCTTCCTCGAAAAACGCAGCCCCGACTACGCCAAGCTGCGCAAGTAAACCCAACCCAAGGAGACAAGCAATGGCAGGCAATGACCGCCCGAATGGCCTGGATGGCATGGACTTTCCGCTGGAGGGCGTGCGCGTGCTCGATCTGTCGCGCGTGTTCGCCGGTCCGCTGTGCGGCATGGTGCTGGCCGATTTCGGCGCCGAGGTGGTCAAGGTGGAGCACCCTGGCCGCGGCGACGATACGCGCGACTGGGGCATGCGCATCGGCAAGACCGAAACCACCTACTACAACAGCATGAACCGCAACAAGCGGTCCATCACCATCGACCTGCAAAGCCCCGAGGGGCTGAAACTCATCCACGAGATGCTGCCGCAGTTCGACGTGGTGATCCACAACTTCAAGACCGGCGGCGCCGAAAAGCTCGGCCTGGGCTACGAGCAGCTCAAGGCCATCAAGCCCGAGCTGATCTACTGCGCGGTGTCCGGCTACAACAGCAGCGGCCCCGAGGCCGCGCGCCCCGGCTACGACCTGGTGATCCAGGGCGAGGCCGGGCTCATGGCGCTCAACGGCGACGCCAGCATGCCGCCGCTGAAGTTCGGCGTGGCGGTGGTCGATCTGATGACCGGCATGTACGCGGCCCAGGCTATCCTGGCGGCGCTGTTCCGGCGCAGCCGCACCGGCCAGGGCCGGCTCATCGAGATGGCGCTGTACGACAGCGGCATCATGGTCACCGGCTACTACGGGCTCGATGCGCTCAAGCTCGGCCACGACCCCGAGCGCTACGGCAACGCCCATCCGTCCATCGTGCCCTACGGCATGTACGAATCGGCCGACGGCCCGATGATCATCGCGGTGGGCAACAACGCGCAGTTCGAGAAGTTCTGCCGCCAGGTGATACAGCGGCCCGACATCGTCGAGGACCCGCGCTTTTCCACCAACGTCAACCGCACGCAGAACCGGCACGAGCTGGGCGCGATGCTGCGCGAGCTGATCCGCAGCTTCCCACGCGAGCAACTGCTCGAACGCCTCTCGGCCGCCGGCATCCCCTGCGGCCGCGTGGCCGGCCTGCATGAGGCGCTGACCAGCGAGCGCACCCGCCAGGGCGGCCTGGTGCAGGACATGCCGCACCCGGTGGTCGGCACCACGCCGGTGTTCGCGCCACCCTATCGCCTGGACGGCCGGCGCCTGCCGATCCGCCGTGCGCCGCCCACGCTGGGCGAAGGCACGCGCGAGGTGCTGCAGCAGCTGCTGCAGCTGCCGGAGGAAGAGTTGCAGGCCCTGCGCGACAAGGGCGTGCTGACGCTGCCGGAACGCTGAGCCGGCGCAGATGAACCAGGCCCGCGCCGCCATGCGGCGCGCGGCTTTCTTTGCATGAAGGAAACCCTATGACATTCGACGATCTGAGCCGCCGCAGGCTGCTGCAAGGCTTGGCCGCACTGGGCGGCAGCCAGGTACTGGGCACCGCGGCAGCGCAGACCGGCAAGGCTTGGCCCGGCAAGATGATCAAGCTGGTCGTGCCGTTCCCGGCCGGCGGCCCCACCGACACCGCCTCGCGCATCGTTGCGCAAAAGCTCGGCGAGCGGCTCAAGCAGTCGGTGATCGTGGACAACCGCGCTGGCGCCTCGGGCTCCATCGCTGCGGCCCAGATCGTCAAGACCGCGCCCGACGGCTACACGCTGATGACGCTGGCCACGCCCACGCTGCTGGCGCCGCACCTGTACAAGGCCGCGGGCTACGACAGTGCCCGGGATTTCGCGCCCGTCGCGATGGTCTACGACCTGCCTATCGTCATCGTGGTCAACCCCGCGCTACTGCCCGAGGTGAGCGACCTGGCCAGGCTCGTGCAGCATGCCAAGGTCCAGAAGCTGCCCATGAACTACACCAGCGCCGGCAACGGCAGCTTCGGCCACCTGAGCATGGAGCTGCTCAAGCAGATGGGCGGCTTCGACATGCAGCACGTGCCCTACAAGGGCAGCGCGCCGGCCATCACCGACACCATCGGCGGCCAGGTGCCGGTGATGTTCTCCGATCTTGTCGCCGCGCTGCCGCACATCAAGGCCGGCAAGCTGCGCGCCATCGCCGTCGGCTCGCCCCGGCGCGTGAGCACGCTGCCCGACGTCAAGACCGTGGCGGAGCAGGGCTTCAAGGGCTACGAGGCGGTGTCGTGGGGCGGCTTCGTCGCGCCGCCGGGCACGCCCCAGGCCATCATCGACCGCGTGGCCGCCGAGGTGCAGCAGATCCTGGCCGACAAGCAGGTGCAAGACAAGATCATGGGCGCTGGCGCCTTCGCCCATTACCTGCCGCCGGCCGCGTTTGGCGGGCGCATCCGGCAGGACTACGCCAAGTGGGGCCAGGTAATCCGCGACAAGGGCATCGCGTCAGAGTAAACACAGCAGCGCACAGGAGACACACCATGAAGACACGCATCACCGAGCTTTTCAACATCGAGCACCCCATCATCCAGGGCGGCATGCACCATGTGGGCTATGCCGAGCTGGCCGCGGCCGTCTCCAACGCCGGCGGGCTGGGCATCATCACCGGCCTCACGCAGCGCACGCCTGAGCTGCTGGCGCGCGAGATCGCGCGCTGCCGCGAGATGACCGCCAAGCCCTTCGGCGTGAACCTGACCTTCCTGCCCTCGGTCAATCCGCCCGACTACCCGGGCTACGTCAAGGCCATCATCGACGGCGGCGTGAAGATCGTCGAGACCGCCGGCAACAACCCGCAGAAGTGGCTGCCCGCGCTCAAGGAGGCCGGCATCAAGGTCATCCACAAATGCACCTCGGTGCGCCATGCACTCAAGGCCGAGTCCATTGGCTGCGACGCGATCAGCGTGGACGGTTTCGAATGCGGCGGCCACCCCGGCGAGGACGACATCCCCAACTTCATCCTGCTGCCGCGCGCGGCCGAGGAGCTGAAGGTGCCCTTCGTCGCCTCGGGCGGCATGGCCGACGGCCGTTCGCTGGTGGCGGCCATGGCGCTGGGCGCCGACGGCATCAACATGGGCACGCGCTTCATCGCCACCCAGGAGGCGCCGGTGCACGACAACGTCAAGCAGGCCATCGTCGCGGCCAGCGAGCTCGATACGCGCCTGGTGATGCGCCCGCTGCGCAACACCGAGCGCGTGCTCACCAACCCCGCCACCGAGCGCGTGCTGCAAAAGGAGCGCGAGCTGGGCGCGGCGATCAGCTTCGCCGACATCGCGCCCGAGGTGGCCGGCGTCTACCCGCGCATCATGCAGCAGGGCGAGATGGACGCGGGCGTATGGTCCTGCGGCATGGTCGCCGGCCTGGTGCGCGACGTGCCAACCGTGCGGCAGCTGATCGACGGCATCATGGCGCAGGCCGAGGCCATCATCGCCCAGCGCCTCGCACGCAGCATCGGGTAAACCGGCCCGCATACCACTACAGGAGATCGCCATGCAACGCCGTTGCTTCACCGCCGCACTTGTTTGCACCACCGCGCTGGCCGCAGCGCTGCCGGCCGCTGCGCAGAACTTTCCCACCCGCCCGATCACGCTGCAGGTGCCATTTCCCGCCGGCGGCTCCACCGACCGCCACATGCGCCTGCTGGCCGAGATCGCCGGCAAGCACCTGGGCCAGCCGGTGATCGTCGAGAACAAGCCCGGCGCCGGCGGCACGCTGGGCCCGGGTACCCTGGCGCGCACCGCCCGGCCCGACGGCTACACCATCACGCAGTTCCCCATGTCCATGCTGCGCATGGCACACATGCAGAAGACCGCGTGGAACCCGGTGACCGACTTCACCTACATCATCGGCGTCTCGGGCTATACCTTCGGGTTCACCGTGCGGGCCGACTCGCCGTACAAGACCTTCAACGACTACATCGCCGCCGCACGCAAGAACCCCGGCGCGGTGGACTACGGCTCCACCGGCGCTGGCTCGTCGCCGCACCTGCTGATGGAAGAGCTGGCCGAGAACGCCAAGGTCAGGCTCAACCATGTGCCGTTCAAGGGCAACGCCGACCTGCAGCAGGCCTTGCTGGGCGGCCATGTGTCCGCGCAAAGCGATGCCACGGGCTGGGACAAGTACGTGGACGGCGGCCAGATGCGCCTGCTGGTCACCTTTGGCGACAAGCGCACCAAGCGCTGGCCCGAGGTGCCCACCGCCAAGGAGCTGGGCTACGGCGTGGTCTCCTCCTCGCCCTATGGTTTGGTCGGCCCCAAGGGCATGGACCCCGCCGTGGTGAAGAAGCTGCACGATGCATTCAAGCTCGCGATGGACGACCCGCGCCACGCGGAGGTGCTGGCGCAGCTCAACCAGGACGTCTGGTACCGCTCGGGGCCGGAGTACGCGCAGTGGGCCAAGGAGGCCTATGCCAAGGACAAGCTGCTCATCGAGCGCCTGGGCCTGGCGGCCAAGTAGGGCGGCGACGCATGCTCAATATTCGTTCAGCAGCCAGCCGCTGATGTACGCGAAATACTCGCGCAGCCAGGCGTTGTAGCGGATATGGAGCGGCGTCAGCGCCGCCGCGCCGAAGACCCTTGGAAAACCCACCTTGCGTGCGATGCGCTCGGCGCGCAGCAGGTGGAAATCGCTGGTCACCACCAGCACCGGGTCCGCCATGCGGCCGCCTTGCAGCAGCAGCTGGTGGCTGAAGACCATGTTCTCGGCGGTGCTGGTGCTGCGTTCCTCGTGCACCAGCCGGCTCGCAGGCAGGCCGCGAGCCTGCAGGTAGCGGGCCATGATGCCGGCTTCCGTGCATGGCCGCCCGCCGAAGTTCGGGCCGCCGCTCACCACCACCGCGGCTGTGGGCATGGCCTGTGCCTGGCGCAGGCCTTCGTCGAGCCGCGCGGCGAGCGTGGCCGAGACCTGGCAGTTGGACGAGCCCGAGCCCAGGATGAGGATGGCTTGCGGCGCCGCCGAAGGCTGCGGCGCAAGCCCGTCCATGCTGCGCTGGATGAACTGGAAGAACAGCGCCACGCTGGCCGCCCAGGCGATCAGCGTGGCCCAGCCCAGGCGCCACAGCCGTTGGCGCCAGGGCCGGGCGGCCCGCCAGCGCGCGACGCCATGCCAGGGCCAGCAGCGCAAGGCCGAGCAGGCCGGGCAGCACGATGCCGAAGTTCAAGCCCCCCACCACCACCGCCAGCGCGATGCCGTCGGCGGCAAGCAGCCCACCGGCCAGCGCCACCGGCCAGCGCCAGCCGTGCCGGCCTGGCATGCTAGCTGCCGGCATGGGGGCCGGATTCCGCGCCCTGGCCGGGGGCGATACGCTGCGGCGACAGCTTTGCGGGTGCCACGCCCTGGGCCGCCAGGCGCGCATCCAGCGGCTCGCGCAGTGCCAGGTTGCGCGCCAGCAGCGAATAGCCGAAAGCGCTCTGGATGCCGTAGCCCCCTTGCGCCGCGACCCACAGGAAGTTCGGCACGGCGCCGTCCCAGCCGACCACCATTTCGCCGTCGGCCACGAAGCTGCGCAGCCCGGCCCAGCTGTGGCTCGGGCGGCGGATCTCGAAGTGCGTCGCCTGGCTGATGCGGTCTATGCCGATGGCGATGTCCAGCTCCTCGGGCGCCACATCGTGCGGCATGGTGGCGTCGGCATTGGCGGGCGAGCCCAGCAGTTGCCCGGCATCGGGCTTGAAGTACCACTGCTCGGCGATGTCGATCACCGCCGGCCAGTGCGCCGCCTGCGCCCGCAGGCCCTCGGGCGCGGCGAAGGTGAAGGCGCTGCGGCGCTTGGGCACGAGGTGGATGGCGCCGGCGCCGGCCAGCTGCCCCACCAGGTCGGCCCAGGCGCCGGCGGCGTTGACGAGGTGCCGCGCACGCGCCTCGCGGCCGTCGGCGAGCGCGATGTGCCAGCAGGCCTGGGCCGCGTCCCAGCGCAGGCCGCCGACCTCGGCATCGGTCCACAGCGCGCCGCCGCGCTGGCGCAGCCCGCGCACAAAGCCCTGGTGCAGGCCGTGCACGTCGATGTCGCGCGCGCCCGCGTCGGTGAAGCCGGCCACCAGCACCTCGGTGTTGAGCGCCGGCAGCAGCCGGGCCAGGCCGTCTGCGTCCAGCCAGGTGGCGCCGGGCGAGTGCACCAGCGCCTCGGCGTAGGCGGCCCGCAGCTGCGGCAACTGCCCGGCCGTGGCCACGTACAGCACGCCGCGCGGGCTGATCAGCGCGTGTTCGGCAAAGCCTGTGGGCGGCTGCTCGTAGAAGGCGCGGCTGGCGCGGGTGAGCGCCTGCACCTGGGCGGGGCCATAGTGCTCCTCGAACAGCGCGGCCGAGCGGCCGGTGGTGTGGTAGCCGGGCTGCGATTCGCGCTCCAGCACCAGCACCGAGGTGGCCTGCGCGAGTTGCCAGGCCGTGGAGGCACCGGCCATGCCGGCGCCGATGACGGCGAAATCCCAGAGGGCAAGAGGGGGGTGATCGGTCATGGCCATATTGTCTGCTGCGCGGGCCGGCCAGATGCCGGCGTGGGCGCTATCCACGCCTGGTGCCGGCTCCATGCTCAAAGCGCCGACAGCGGAACTGCCCATAGCCGGTCGCCGAACGACAGGGCCTGGGCGCCATCGTAGAGAACGATGCCGCTGCTGAACTGCGTGCCGGTCATGGATTGCAGCTTTCTCAGGCCTTTGAAATCACCGGCATCGACGGTAGCAGAAGCCTTGACCTCGATACCGATCAGGTCACGCAACGGTGATTCCAGAATGAAGTCCACCTCCACCTGGTCTTTGTCTCGGTAGTGGCTGATGAACCAGGGCTCGGGGCTCAGGCTCAAGGTCTTGCGCAGCTCTGCGTAGACCCAGGTTTCCAGGGTGGCGCCCCAGCGCTCGCGCTGCGTGAGCACCAACTCGGGCGACAGGCGTGTGAGCGTGGCATGCAGCCCCGCATCGAGAAAATGGAGCTTGGGTGCCTTGATGAGGCGGCTGAGCTCGTTGCGGCTCCAGGCCGCAAGGCGTTGTACGAGAAAAAGCTTTTCCAGAATGCCGAGGTACTTGTCGGCAGTCTTGCTGGTGAACCCCATCTGGGCGCCCATTTGCGTGGCATTGATCAGCTGGCCGGTATGCGCCGCGGCCACCGCCAGCAGCATTGGCAGCTGATTCAAGTGGTCGATTTCAGCCACATCGCGCACGTCGCGTTCCACCAGGGTCTGCATGTACGAGCGCGCCCATGCCTGCCGGCGCGCTTGCGTGGGGCGCAGGCGCATTTCCGGGTAGCCGCCCGCTAGCACATGGCGCACCAGCCCTCCCTGTGGCATGGCCCAGCCGGGGTGTATCACAGGCCAATCCTGTGCTTGCGCGCGTTGCAGGAAATCATTGGCGCGGCCTTGTATTTCGGACTGCGACAAGGGCAACAAGGCATGCAGTGCCATGCGGCCCGCCAAACTGTCCGCAATGCTCGGCAGCACCATGATATTGGCCGAGCCGGTGAGCAGAAAACGCCCGGGTCGGCGATCCTGGTCGATCACGAGCTTGAGTGCCAGCAGCAGTTGCGGGACGCGCTGCACTTCGTCGATGATGGCCCGGTCGAGTTGCCGCGCAAACCCCAGTGGATCTTGCTGGACCGCCGCCAGCAGGTTAGGGTCATCGAGGGTGAAGTAGGCCATTTCATCCGCGAACTGCCGCACCAGCGTGGTCTTGCCGCATTGGCGGGGCCCGTTGACCAGCACGGCCGGCGTATCCTGCAAGGATTCTGCGATCAGCGGCGCCAGATGGCGTTGCACCAGGGGGGCGGAGCTGGAATGCATGGCGATGGATGGCGGCCAAATTGAAGAACGGTGTCGGCCATTATGGACTATTTTGGCGTCCAAAATGGATTATATGTTCGTCCAAAATGGATCATATTGGTCTTGATTGCTAAAAAAATGTAGCAACAACTTGATGAGTTATTTGGTTTTCTCCAGATAAGGCACCAGGTATCGCCCCGTATGGCTGGCCGGGTTGGCCGCCACCTGCTCGGGCGTTCCGGTGGCCACCACCTGGCCACCACCGGCGCCGCCCTCGGGGCCCATGTCGATGATCCAGTCGGCGGTCTTGATCACGTCGAGGTTGTGCTCGATGACCACGATGGTGTTGCCCGCGTCGCGCAGCTGGTGCAGCACCTTGAGCAGCAGGTCGATGTCGGCGAAGTGCAGGCCGGTGGTGGGCTCGTCCAGTATGTAGAGCGTGCGGCCGGTGTCGCGCTTGGACAGCTCCTGCGCCAGCTTGACGCGCTGCGCCTCGCCGCCCGACAGCGTGGTCGCGCTCTGGCCCAGGCGGATGTACGACAGGCCGACTTGCAGCAGGGTCTGCAGCTTGCGGGCGATGGTGGGCACGTCCTTGAAGAAGGCGTGCGCGTCCTCCACCGTCATCTCCAGGATCTGCGCGATGTTGCGGCCCTTCCACTGCACCTCCAGCGTCTCGCGGTTGTAGCGCTGGCCGTGGCAGATGTCGCAGGGCACGTAGACGTCGGGCAGGAAGTGCATCTCCACCTTCACCACGCCGTCGCCCTGGCAAGCCTCGCAGCGCCCGCCGGCCACGTTGAACGAGAAGCGCCCCGGGCCGTAGCCGCGCTCCTTGGCGGTATTGGTTTCGGCCATCAGCTCGCGGATCGGCGTGAACAGGCCGGTGTAGGTGGCCGGGTTGCTGCGTGGCGTGCGGCCGATGGGCGACTGGTCGACGTTGATCACCTTGTCGAAGTGGTCCAACCCCTCGATGCTCTCGTAGGGCGCGGCCTCGTCCTGCGCGCGGTTGATCTGGTGCGCCGCCGCCGCGTACAGCGTGTCGTTGACCAGCGTGGACTTGCCCGAGCCGGAGACGCCGGTCACGCAGGTGAGCAGGCCCACCGGAAAGTCCACCGTCACCTGGCGCAGGTTGTGGCCGCTGGCGCCGGCGATGCGCAGCGCCTGCAGCGCGTGCGGGTTGGCGGGCTGGGCGGGGCTGGCTTCCTCGGCAGGCTTCTTGGCGGGCTTTTTGCCGCCGGGGCCGGCCTTGGCCGCGATCGCCGAAAACCCGCTTTCCGCGGCGGGGGGGGGGGGGGGCCGGGGGGGG